>NZ_JAPDBT010000005.1:0-271867 GCF_027705405.1 Aeromonas sp. QDB34
GAAGGGTACCACCAATCAGCAGTTGGCCACCTCTCGCCATTCATCCATGAGTGTCGCACTTATTATCTGAATTCCCGGAGAACCTTTGTTGAATAGCCCAAACATATACACATCCATGCGTTATTGGGTTTTAGGATTGATTGTAGGACAGCTAATCAGAAGATGATGGCTTAACGCATCCTAAATGCTCTATCTATCAATGTCATAAAGTTTATGCCGAAAAGTGATACAACTCGCTTTCCGGCTGCCCCTCGCCTCCCCTTGGTTATTGAGCCGCAGAATGCTAACCTCCCGCCTCTTCTCGAGGAGCCGGGCTGCCGTCAGGAAAACCTCGAATTTCCGGAGGCAAAAGGGCTATACTCTGCGCCCGTTGGCTAATTTTAAGACGATTGGTAGTTCTTCCATGCTGAAATGGCTCGTACGCCTGTTTATTGTCATGATGCTGGGTGCTGTGCTGGGTGTTGCCAGCCTCATCGGTATCTACTTCTACATCAAGCCCCAGTTGCCGGATGTGACCGCGCTGCGCGACGTCAAGCTGGCCACCCCGATGAAGGTGTACAGCCGGGATGGGGAATTGATCTCCCAATTTGGCGAAATTCGTCGCATCCCGCTGCATCTGGATGAAATCCCCCAGTCGATGATCGATGCGGTACTGGCGACCGAAGATGCCCGTTTCTATGAGCACCCGGGGATCGACCCCATCGGCATCATTCGCGCTGCCACCGTCTGGGCCGTCTCCGGTCAGGCCCGCCAGGGCGCCAGTACCATTACCCAGCAGGTCGCCCGCAACTTCTTCCTGAGCAATGAAAAGACGCTGGTGCGCAAGATAAAAGAGGTCTTCCTGGCCTGGCGCATCGAGCAGAATCTCTCCAAGGACGAGATCCTGCAGCTCTATCTCAACAAGATCCCGCTCGGCTACCGGGCATTCGGGGTCGGTGCCGCCGCCCAGGTTTACTTTGGCAAGGAGGTCAAGGACCTGACGCTGGACGAGATCGCCATCATCGCCGGTCTGCCCAAGGCGCCGTCCATGCTGAACCCGATCCGCTCGCCGGAACGTGCCTTTGCTCGCCGCAACGTGGTACTTGGTCGCATGCTGGAAACCGGCAAGATCACCCAGGCTCAGTTTGACGAAGCGTCCAAGATGCCGGTCAAGGCCCGCTATCACGGTGCCGAGATCACCTTGAATGCCCCTTATCTGGGGGAGATGGTGCGCCAGAAGATGGTGGAGCAATTTGGTGAAGATGCCTACACCATGGGCCTGCACGTCTACACCACAGTCACCGCCAAGCGCCAGCGCGCCGCCCGGCTGGCCTTGCTCGACGGCGTGTTCGATTATGACACCCGCCATGGCTACAAGGGCGTGACCGCCCAGCTGTGGAAAGCAGGCGAAGCCGATTGGGATTATGACAAGATCATGGCCCATCTGGCCAAGCAGCCCACCTATGAGCCGCTGATGGCCGCCGTCGTCACCAAGCTGGCTGACAAGAGTGCGACCATAGTGCTGAAGAACGGCAAGCAGGCTGAGCTCAGCTGGAACGGCATCAAGTGGGCACGCGCCTTCATCACCGACGATCGTCAGGGCTTTGCGCCCCGCTCGGCCCGCGACATGCTGAAAGTGGGCGCCCAGATCTGGGTACGGGAAAAGGGTGAAGAGCTGCTGCTCTCCCAGATCCCCGAGGTCAACGCCGCTCTGGTGGCCATGAACCCGCAGGATGGAGCCATCGAGGCGTTGGTCGGCGGCTTTAGCTTCGAGCTCTCCAAGTTCAACCGGGTCGATCAGGCACGCCGCCAGATAGGCTCCAACATCAAGCCTTTCCTCTATGCCACCGCGCTGGAACAGGGCTACACCCTGGCCTCCCTCATCAACGATGCGCCGATCAACCAGTGGGATCCCTCCAAGGGCCCCATGTGGCAGCCCAAAAACTCCCCGGCCATCTATGAAGGCCCCACCTCCCTGCGCCTCGGCCTCGCCAAGTCGAAGAACGTGATGTCGGTGCGCCTGATGCGCGCCATCGGGCTGGATACCTACATCGACGGCCTGACCCGCTTCGGCTTTGCGCGCGATACCATCTCGCCCAACGAGTCACTGGCTCTGGGTGCCGCCGAGTTCACCCCGCTGGAAGTGGTGCGCGGCTACTCGGTCATGGCCAACGGCGGCTTCCAGGTCACCCCCTATTTCATCACCGAAGTCACCGACAGCTTCGGCGCGCCTCTCTATCAGGCCAACCCGGCAGCCGCCTGCCGTGACTGTGGCGTGCTGGCCGCCGCCGGTCTCGACAGTGCGGATGCCTATGCCAATACGGCGCCGGACTGGAAAGCCCAGTGCCCCATCGATCCGGTTGTTCCCGGCAACATGGCACCGCAGACCATCAGTGCCCAGAGCACCTTCCTGGTGACCGACACCCTGACCACCGCAATCTGGGGTGGCAACGGCTGGCGCGGTACCGGCTGGCGGGCGGCGCGCGACCTCAAGCGCCACGATATCTCCGGCAAGACCGGGACCACCAACGAATCCCGTGATGCCTGGTTCTCCGGCTATACCCCGAATCTGGTCGCCACCTCCTGGATCGGTTTTGACAACCACCAGCGTGGTCTGGGCCGGGCCGAATTTGGCGGCGGTGCCGCACAGCCCATCTGGATCGACTTCATGAAGACGGCGCTCAAGCAGGTGCCTGAGCGCAAGATGCCGGTACCGGAAGGGATCATCACGGTGCGGATCGATCGTGAGACCGGCCTGCTGACCAATCGGACCGACGGCAGCAGCACGGAAGAGTTCTTCAAGGAAGGCACCGAGCCGACCCGCTACGCGACACAGAGCTCGGATGGCAATCAGGTGTACGGCGGTGAGGGCTCGCCCACCGATGGCCCCGTCTCCACCGACGATATCTTCTAAACCACAGTAGAAGATAAAAAAACCGGCGCAATGCGCCGGTTTTCTTTTTTGTGGCCTTGTAGTAGCGATGCGCAGTTAGCCAAGCAGGCTCTGCATCAAGCGCGAGATACGAGCGGCCAGCTCGTTGAAGCAGGGCCGGCGCACCGAGTAGTGGCGATAGAGCAGCGCGATGGTGCGCCCAGGCACGGGGTCTATCACCGGCCGATAGCTGACGCCGCCCTCTTCGGCATTGGCGGGCACGGCGAGCCTGGGTACCAGCGTCATGCCGCTGCCGGCAGCCACCATGTTGCGCAGCGTCTCCAAACTGGTGCCCTTGAAGCGCTGATCCTCGCCGATACCGGCGGCAAAGCAGAATCCCATCGCCTGATCCCGCAGACAGTGGCCATCGGCCAGCATCAGCAACTTCTTGCCCTTGAGATTGCTGAGCGGCACCGCCTTGGCCTTGGCCTCCGGGTGCTGCTGGGGCACCGCCAGCCACATGGGTTCCTGATAGAGCGGGATCGAACCAAACCCCTCCATGCCCTCCAGCTCGGCCAGGATCAGGCAATCCAACTCCCCCTCTTCCAACCGTTTGAGCAATACCTGGGTCTGCTCTTCATAGAGGTAGAATTCCAGCTTGGGAAAATGCTCGCGCAGATCCTGAATGATGTGAGGTAGCAGATAGGGGCCGACGGTAGGAATGAAGCCGATGTGGATTTCGCCGGACATCGGCTCGGCAAAGTGCTGGCCGATGCTCTTGAGCTCGCGCACCTCTTTGAGCACCTTGCGGGCCTGCTGGGCCATGGCATCGCCAGCCGGGGTAAACAGCACCTTGCGGGAGGTACGCTCGATCAGGATCACCCCGAGTTCATCCTCCAGCTTGCGCAGCTGGCCGCTCAGGGTGGGCTGACTGACGAAGCAGCGCTCCGCTGCCTTGCGAAAGTGCTTCTCCTCTTCCAGCGCCACCAAATACTCAAGATCGCGAAGGTTCATACATCCAGAATCCTGCCAACCAATGGGGCCATTAGCATGCCCAAGAACGGCGGAGCGAACAAGGGATGGGGAAAGTCGACATGCCGATAAAACAAGGCGGGCCCGGATCCTGGATCCGGGCCCGCAGCAGCGAGCATCCAACCCGCCTTACACCCGGAAGCGGCGCACCATCTCCTGCAACTGGGTCGCCAGGTGATTGAGGTCGTTACAGGCCTGTGCCATCTGGGTTGCACCGGCGGCCACTTCCTCGGAGGCATGACTGATATTGACCACATTGCGGTTGAGCTCTTCACTCACCGCCCCCTGCTCTTCGGTGGCGGTCGCGATCTGGATATTCATGTGGGAGATGCTCTCCACCGAGCCGCTGATCTCGGAGATGGATGCCCCCGCCTCCCGCGCCGTGCTCACGGTGGAATTCATCATGTCCTGGCTTTGCTGCATGGTGGTGCCGGCCTGCTCGGCCCGCTGCTGCAGTTCAGCGATGATGGTGTTGATCTGGGAGGTGGAGTCCTGAGTCCGCTTCGCCAGAGTACGCACCTCGTCGGCCACCACCGCAAAGCCTCGGCCCTGCTCGCCGGCCCGGGCCGCTTCAATGGCGGCGTTGAGCGCCAGCAGGTTGGTCTGCTCGGCGATCCCGCGGATCACCTCCAGCACCATGCCGATGTTGCGGCTGTCGTCGCCGAGCTGGCGGATCACCACGGCGGTGCTCTCGATGGCGCCGGCGACCTGCTCAATACGCTTGATGGAGTCGTTGACGGTGCGAGCCCCCAGTTCGGCGGTGCTGCTGGCGGCGCTGGCGGCACTGGCGGCATCGCTGGTGTTGCGGGACACCTCCTGCACCGTGGCTTGCATCTCGTTCATGGCGGTGGCCAGCTGATTCAGCTCGTGCTGCTGGCTGTTCATGTTGTTGGCGGACTGGCGCGCCACCGCACTGATCTCTTCGGCTGCCGAGCTCAGTTGCACTACGGAGCCGGAGACTTCGCTGACCAGGGTACGCAGGTTCTTCTGCATCTCGCCAAAGCCCTTGGCCAGTTGCCCCAGTTCATCGTTGTTGAATTGGCTGGCATCAAGATGGGCCGCCAGATCGCCTGCCGCTACCTTGCGGGTCTGCTCCAGCAGCGCCATCACCGGATTGCGGACCTGACCGGTCAGCAACCAGGCCACCACCACCACGAACAGCACTGTGATGAGGCTCACCACGATGCTCATGGTGCGCGAGCTGCTGTAAAGGTCGGCCACCGACTTCACCATGTTGTCAGCCAGCTCGTTGTTGATCTCGCGCAGACGGTAGGATTTGGCCCCCGCCTCTTCCAGTGCGGCACGAGTCTCGTTCTTGCGCAGGCTCTTCACTTTTTCCAGATCGCCGCTGGCAAAAGCCGCAATCAGCTGCTCGTGTACCGAGAAGTACTTAGCACCAGCGGCCACCAGCTGTTCGTAAGTCTGCTTCTCCTCATCGGTGCTGAAGGGCAAGGAGCCGTACTTTTGCGCCGCCGCGTCAAACTCCTGCTTGGCCTTGTTGAAGGTGACGGTACGTTCGCTTACTTCCTGGGCATCCTTGTTGAGGCCACCAATCACCTGCGCCAGTTCGGAACGACGGGCATCGAGAATGGCCACGTGCATCTGGCTGGCATAGCGGGTCGATGGCAACAGGTTGCCCGAAATGGTGGCGGTATCCGTGTAGAGACGGGACAGCTGAGTGATGGAGAACCACGCCAGTCCCACCACTAGCAGGGCCAATACGGCAAAACCGGCGCTCAACTTCTGACCTATAGACATATTTTTGAACATGATTGGTATCCTTGGCGGCTAGACGCAAGCCTGCAGAGCCGAGCTCCCAGACTATCCCCATAGAGCATAGCGCGATGATCGCAAGCGGATGATTTTCAAACTGTCCGCTACTGAATATATCGTCTCGCCTGGGGATAGCATGAGCGCCGGACAGGTAGGAAAAATCTGCAACGAGCACCTCGGGCGCTGCACATCCGCCACCGGATACGACCTGCTGTTCGCTCAACGATTCATCATGAGCTGGATCTGGCGAGCAAACGCCTCTGGCTCACCCAGGAAGGAGGAGGCGGACAAGGGGGTCACTTTGTCGCCCTGCACCAATCCCAGAGTCGGGTAGCCCTGCCCGCCGAGACGGCGCATCCAGCGCTGGCTGTCGGCCAAATGGCTCGCCAGGTCGACCTGCTGGTAGGCCTTCACAAAATCATCCGCGCCAATGTTCTGCTCTGCCGCCAAGCTGGTCAGATGATCGAGCGAACCGATCCAGATGCCATCGCGATAGTGGGATTGCTGGATGCGGTGCAGCAGGCTCAGACCGTTGCCACCCAGAGCCGTCACCGCCAGGATGGCGCGGATGGGCTGCTCCGAGTCGAGCAGCAGACCATCGCGCAGCAGCAGCTCGTTGAAATAACGCTCGCCGAAAGGCTGGCCGGTCAACGCCTGGATCCGCTCGTCATGGGGACGGACGTAATCGCGCAGGGCCTGGCCCATCGCCTGCCTGCGCCCGCCAAGCCAGAGGCCACCGGCGTTCAGCTCGATGCGCAGCTCCGGGATGGCAGCCGCAGCCTTCAACAGCGGGGCGGCGCCGTAGCACCAGCCACAGAGGGGGTCGTATACATAATGCAGAGTCGTTTCGTTCATGTGATTCACTCGTTCATTCGGCTAAAAAAACCGGGCCCTTGGGCCCGGTAAAAAAACTCAGGGAAGTAGGCGTCAGGGGTTTACCACTTCATCTCACCGGTGTTGACCTTGGCACCGATGGCCAGACCATCGTCGACCGGCAGGGACGGATAAGCCTTCTTCAGTGCTTCAATCAGCTGGCCGGAGTTCTTGGCTTTGGCCAGCTCCTGCTCAAAGCGCTCTACGTAGTCACGGGTGAAGGTCACGGCGGCGCTGCCTTTGGGAGCAGTCCCCAGGAAGTGACCCGGCACCACGCGCTCGGGTTTCAGCGCCAGCAGATTGTTCAGCGCCTTGACCCAGTTGCTGCGAGCCGCTTTGGTCTGGCTGTCAGCCATCCACACGTGCACGCCGCTGTAGACCGGTACGCCACCAAACGCCGTCTTGATGGACGGTGCCCACAGGTAGGCATTCGGGGTATTCATCTCTTTGATCTCGATCTTCTCGCCATCCAGGGTCAGATGGCTGGCCGTCATCACTTGTGGCACGGTCAGGCTCTTCGGTGCACCCTTGCCGAGGATGGGGCTCCAGTAGCTCAGCTTGGCGTCCTTGGTCTGGTTGATATGGTCGACCACATGCTGGTCTGCCAGTACCTTGACGTCCGGGAAGGCTGCCTTGATGGGCTCCAGACCGAAGTAGAAGTCGGGGTCACCGGCACTGATATAGACGGTGGTCAGCTTCTTGCCGCTCTTCTTGATCATGTCCACCAGCGCCTGGCCGTTTTGTACGTCGAACTGGGCATCGATCAGGATCGCTTCTTTGTCGCCGGTCACCAGGGAGGAGGAGACCGGGAAGATAGCCTTCTCGCCCGGGTTGTAGACGGTCACGGTGAGCGGGGCGGCCATGGCGGCACCGCTCAGCAGGGTGGTGGCCAGGGTCAGATTGCGGATCAGGGTGTTGTTCATCGGGTATTCCTCATCAAGTCATCAGGGGTTCATCAGATGGACACAGTTTATTGGATCAATTACGGTACAAATACAGCATAATAAGCGCATCACTGTTGCATTAATCGAGCATATAGAGAGCCTGAAATGGATCGACTGACCGCATTGCGGGTCTTTGTCAGCGTAGTCGAACAGGGCAGTCTGAGCGGCGCCGGGGAGAAACTGGAGATGTCGCGCGCCATGGTGACGCGCTACCTGGCGGAGCTGGAACAGTGGATGGGGGCACGGCTGCTGCACCGCACCACTCGCCGGCTCAGTCTGACCGGCCCTGGGGAAGAGGCGCTGAACCGGGCCCGGGCCATGCTGGCACTGGGGGAAGAGATGGAGCAGATCGCCGTGCGCGGCGACGAGGCCCCCAAGGGGCAACTGCGCATCACCAGCAGCTATTCACTCTCGGAAGCCCTGCTGGTGGGCGCCGCCAACGACTACCTGGCGCGCTATGCGGGCACCGCCATCGACATCCTGCTGCTGGACCGCACCGTCAATCTGGTGGAGGAGCGGATCGATCTCGCCGTTCGCATCACCAATGACCTCGACCCCAACCTGGTGGCCCGCCGGCTCGGCACCTGTCACTCCGTGGTCTGTGCCAGCCCGGCCTATCTGGCCAGGCACCCGACCCCGCACAAGGTGCAGGATCTCGCCCTGCACAACTGCCTCACCTACACCTATTTCGGCAAGAGCCTGTGGGAGTTTCAGGGACCGGGCGGGCCCGAATCGGTGCCGGTGAGCGGCAACCTCAGCGCCAACATCTCCAACCTGCTGCTGGAGGCGACGCTGGAGGGCGCCGGCATCAGCCTGCAGCCCCGCTACTCGGTCCAGCCCCACCTCGACACCGGCACCCTGGTGCCGCTGCTGGCGCAGTGGCAGCCTAAGCGACTCGGCGTCTACGCCGTCTACGGCACCCGCAAGCAGATGTCACCGCTGTTGCGCAGCTTCCTCGACTTTCTGGTGGAACGCATGGCCGTCGACCCCATGTGGCGAGAGTAGTGGCGGGAACAAGAGGCAACGCAAACATGCGAAAGGGGCCAGCAGGCCCCTTTCGCGCATATGTCACACCAATCCGTTGGCGTCAGGCTTCGAAGCCGGTCAGCGGGGCTTCGGCAGGTGTCTCCTGCGTCACGTCCAGATAGATATCCCGATAGGCCACATAGATGGAGTAGTTGAGCGCCGGGATCACCACCAGCAGACCCACCAGCATCAGCGCCGCGCCAAACAGCATCAGGATGGCGGCGATCAGTCCCCACCAGAGGAAGGGCCACATGTTGGTCAGGCAGCCTTTGAAACTCAGTTTGGCGGCCTGCAGGATCCCCACATCGTGGAAAAAGATGAGGGCGGGGGCGAAGGTGATGGCCATCAGCACCGGGATCAGCAGTGCCAGCCCCAGCAGCAGACAGAGCAGCAGGCCCTGGGCCTGGGCTGCAGTGACCACCAGAGATTCGGGATCCTGGGTCAGCAGGGAGGTGAGCCCCCACATGGAGAGCAGCCCCAGGCAGATGAGGCCGATCAGGCTGAACAGGGTCAGCACCAGCAGACCCCCCAGCATCAGCGGGGTCAGCTTGTGGCGAAAACCGGAGAAGAAATCGGCGAAGCGCAGCGGATTGCCTTCATAACCGTGACGGGCTACCGCCACCCAGCCGGCACCCCAGACCATGTAAAGCAGCTGGGAGATGAGGCTGCCCGCCGGCAGACGCTCCAGCAGCAGACCGACCGCAAACCAGATGAGGACCATGGCGACACTGACCCCCATCCCCTTGTTGAAGACATCGAAACCGGATCGCACCCAGACCCAGCCACGCCCGATGGGGTGACGAGCAGGTTCTGCGCGCAGGGGGGACAATCCATTCATAACATTTCCTCGGTTCAAAACGGCTGGTTGCCGATTCTAGAGCCATGGGCCGACCGACTCAATGGCGGGTCACCGCCGAGGCCGGTTTTGCACGTCATGGCTGCTTGTATCAGACGTTACGGTTATCATAAGAGACCCCTTTGCAAGGGGCATTCACTTATTCAAGAGAATCCAAGATGCGTACATCTCACCTGGCGCCAATTCTGCTGGCCTCCCTGTTGCTCAACCTCTGGCAGTGGCAGGCCGACCCTGTCAAACCTCAGCCGGGATCCGGCACCGCCAGCCCCGCCAACAGCCCGTCACAATGCGATTCGGCCACCAGCCAGAACAGCGGCCAGAGCACCGGGCAGAGCCTGCTGGCCAAGCTGCCCGGCAAGGGCAGCCAGAACGAGCCCGCCCCCGCCCAGGAGGTGCTGCCTCCCAACCCCGAGCTGGAGGCCGCCATCAGCCAGTGGAGCCAGTCGAGCGAAGGATCCGTGCTGATCGAGCGGCTCTATGACGCCGAACAGGGCAGCCAGCTCACCACCGTCTTCGACCGGCTCGACATCGTGGAAGACGTGCGCGGCCAGGTCCAGGAGCAACTGCGCGAGCTCTATCGCCTCGGTTTCGACCATCCCGATGCCTATGAGCAGGAGAGCCAGCGCATCTGGGGCAACCTCAGCAACCTGCTGGGGGAGGATACCCGCACCCGGCTCGAACAGGAGATCTACTCGGGCGATACCAACCGCCTGCTGGAGATCCAGGGTCGCCTGGCGGAGCACGGCGAGCTGCTGGCACCGGCCCAGCGCCAATCCCTGACGCGTCTGCTGAGCGAGGCGAACCAGCAGCTGGCCCAGCAGGAGAGCGGCGATGCCGGCACCTATCTGGAGAACCAGCGCGCCTATACCCAGCGGGTGCTGGAGAGCAGCCGCAGCTTCCTCAATCCGGATCAGCTCAAGGTGGTACAAGACATGCTGGAGCTGGACCTGGTACGCCAGGAGGTGTCGGTCCAGATGGAGGCCATCTACCAGCGCTTCCAGCCAGCGTCCTGATTTCGTTACCGTTTCGTTTTAGTCAACCCAGCCTGGAATCATCATGAGAGTCGTTTGTTGTCTATTGTTGCTGCTGGCCAGCCAGTCCGCCCTCGCCGAGGGCTTCATCAGTCGCCTGCTTAACCACCCGGTGCCGGGGGGCGTCGCCGTGGTGTCGCTCGGCAGCGAGGCTGCAGGCCCCGACCGCCCGCTATCAGGGCAAGCCGGTGCTGGTGGTGCGTGAAGAGGGCAAACGCTGGATTGCCATCGTCGGCATCCCCCTCAAGAGCCAGCCCGGCCCGCACCAGTTGCAGGTGAGCGATGGCCGCACTCTCGGCTTCACGGTCGGCACCAAGCACTACCGGGAGCAGCACATCAAGCTCAAGAACAGCCGTCAGGTCAACCCGCTGGCCGAAGACATGACCCGCATCAACCGCGAACTGGCGGAGCAGACCCGCGCCTACCAGACCTTCAGCCCGGCTCAGCCGAGCAACCTGCTGTTCGACAAGCCGGTGGAAGGCCCGCTCTCCAGCCCGTTCGGGCTGCGCCGCTTCTTCAACGGCGAGGAGCGCAACCCCCACTCCGGCCTCGACTTCGCGGTCGGTGCCGGCACCCCCATCAAGTCGCCGGCGGCGGGCAAGGTGATCCTGATCGGCAACTACTTCTTCAACGGCAATACGGTGTTCGTCGATCACGGTCAGGGTCTCATCAGCATGTTCTGCCACATGTCGAAGGTCGACGTGACGCTGGGCCAGAGCCTGCCCCGCGGCGGCATCGTCGGCCGGGTCGGCGCCACCGGCCGTGCCACCGGTCCCCACATGCACTGGAATGTCAGTCTCAACGACGCCCGGGTCGACCCCGCCATCTTCATCGGTGCCTTCAAGCCATGAGCTGGTGACCTGTCAGGGGCGCTCAAAACGAAAAAGGCAGCCTAGTCTGCCTTTTTGATGGCCGACTGACGACATATCAGGCGGCGGCGTGCTGGCGCGCCTCCTTGCCCATGGCTCGCCACATCACCAGCACCAGCAGGGTGCTGCAGGTGGGCAGCGCCAGCCAGACGCCGGATACCCCCCACAGGGAGGAGAAGCCCCACAGGAAGCCGCCAATCAGCACCAGCTTGCCACCGGTGAGCAGGGAGGCGATGCGGGCCCGGTTGATCGCCTGAAAGTAGGTGGCCCCCACCAGCAGCAGGCCTTCCATCGGCAAGCCCCAGAAGTAGAGCCAGATGCCGAGGCTGGCCACCGGCAAGAGGGCCGCGTTGTCCCCGGCAAACAGGTAGACCACCCCCTCCGGCCACAGATAGAGCGGCAGCATGCCGCACAGGGCCACCAGCAGGGTCACCCCCAGCGCCAGGTTGCGCACCCGCAGCACCCGTGCCCAGTTGCCCGCCCCGGCGTTGAAGCTGGCGATGGGCTGGATGCCCATGGCGATCCCCTCGAAGATGAGATAGAAGAAGGCCTCGCTGTAGCTGATGACGCCGTAGGCCGCCACGTGCAGCGAGGTGCCCACCGCCAGCAGCGCCTTGTTGTGCAGCGCCAGCACCACCGACAGGTAGAGGTACATCAGAAAGCTCGACACCCCGAGTCGCAGCGTCTCCCCCATCAACCGCCAGTCGGGTCGCAGGGTGTCCCAGCCAATGCGCAGCTGGCTGCGCGGGGTGAAGAAGTGCCACAGACAGAGGCCGCCGGTCACCGCCTGGGAGAGCATGGTCGCAATGGCGGCCCCCGCCAGCCCCCAGGGGATCACCGCCATCAGCAGGTAATCGAGCAGCACGTTGAGCACGCCCCCCCCCACCAGGATCCAGGTGGTGAGGCCGGGTCGCCCGTCATTGCGCAGCAGGGCGGTAAATGCCATGGAGAGCACCGCAAAGACCCCGAGCCAGGCATACCACTGCAGATAGGCGAAGCCGGCGTCAAAGATCACTCCCTCCGCCCCCATCCAGATCAGCATGGCCTCGCCGTAACGAATGCCGATGAAGGCGAGCAGCCCAGAGGCGATGATCACCATCACCAGCGCATTGCCGACGATGTGGCGGGCCCTCGCCTGCTCCCCCTTGCCCAGATAAAACGAGGCGAGCGCCGAGGAGCCCATGCCGATCAGCGCCCCCACCGCATAGAGCACGGCGCAGATGGGGTACGCCAGCATCATGCCGGCCAGCCCATCCTGACCCAGAATATGGCCGACGAAGATGCCGTCTATGGTGACATAGATGCCGGTGACCAGCATGGCGGCCACGGTCGGGGTGACGTAGCGCCAGAACAGGCGGGAAAGAGGGGCCGTGCCCAGATCGACTGCGGACATAAAACGCTCAACGGAGGGAAAAACGGCCAGAATGATAGCCAAAGCGGGCCAGGAACGCCCGTTATTTATGTTACAAATCATTAATATGGAAAACTTTACCCGCCCCGGCCCCTGCTTTAGGCTAGGGCGACCTCACCTGAACGGAAACGTGCGCCATGTTGCAACGCCTGCTCTGCCTGCTGCTCTCTCTCACTCTCCTCACTCCCCTTGCCCAGGCCGATGACGCCATCACCCAGGTGGAAGAGCTGCTGCAGAGCGTGCCCAAGACCGACACCCCGGAAAACCAGAAGTT
Source organism: Aeromonas sp. QDB34 (assembly GCF_027705405.1). NCBI lineage: Bacteria > Pseudomonadati > Pseudomonadota > Gammaproteobacteria > Aeromonadales > Aeromonadaceae > Aeromonas > Aeromonas sp. QDB34. The sequence goes on from NZ_JAPDBT010000005.1 coordinate 12,941, forward strand.
GCGGGAAAGTTACCAGCAGGCGCTGCAATTTGCCCGGGAGGCCCAGCGCTATCGCGAGCAGGGCAAGACCTATCAGCAGATCCTCATCGACTATCCCAAGGAGTCGGCCCGCCTCAAGGAGAGCCTGCACAACTACCAACCCCAGCCTCGCCCGGCCCTCTCCTCCCTGAAGGAGGAGGCCCTGCGCCAGGCCATCGGCCTGAGCAGCAACCGCCAGCTCAACCTGCGCAAGGAGCGCCAGGGGGTGATGGACAGCCTCAACCAGCTGGAGAGCACCGGCCAGGAGTATCACCTGCGGGTCGACGAGCTGCGCAAGCAGTTGCAACAGACCCGCGCCCTGCTCGACCGGCTAAGCTTCAGCAGCGAATCGGATCGCCTGCAGGATGCCCAGCAGCTGGTCACCCGCCTCAAGGAGCAGAGCCTGTCGGATCGGATCCAGATGCTGGAACTGGAGCAGCTCTCCGCCCAGCAGCGCAACGATCTCGGCAAGCTCAGGCTGCAGGAGCTCAACCTCGCCATCACCGACGAGGATGAGTGGCAGACCAGCCTGCTCAACCAGCAGAACCAGCTGCGCCGCGACAAGACCGAGCAGGCGCTGGCTGAGAGCGAGCGGCTGCGCAAGCAGCTCACCTCCGACATGCCGCTGCTGCTGGAGCAGCAACAGCAGAACCAGGCGCTCTCCATCCAGCTCGGCGCGCTGGAGGACCAGATAGAGCGGGTGCAGGATGAGCAGCGGGTGATCGACAAGAACCTGTCGAGCCTGAACGACCTGGTCAACTCAGTGCGCGAGCAACTGGAGTGGCTGCAGATCAGCAACGCCTACGGCGAGAACCTGCGCAGCAAGCTCTCGGATCTGCCCGCCTACTTCCCTCTCGACAAGCTGGAGTCGGCCATCGTCAACGCCCGCATGGCCAAGTACCAGTACGAGACCGAGCAGGATGCGCTCAAGGATCCGCGCCAGATGCGCGATCAGCTGCTGGCCACCGACGAGGTAGCCCTCGATCGCGCCCAGCAGGCGGTGCTCGACAACCTGCTCAAGGCCCGTCGCCAGCTGCTGACCCGGCTCAACGACGCCTCCGACAGCCTCATTCAGGAGCAGACCCGGCTCAAGCTGCTCTACAGCCGCCAGAACAGCAAGATCGACGAGATCCGCGAGCTCAGCGCCAGCCACCTGTTCTGGATGCCGGACGTGCGCCCGCTCACCCCGGCCGTGCTGCTCGGGGTGCCGGCGGCCCTCGGCCTCGCCCTCAACCCGGTCAACTGGCTGCAACTGCCCCAGGCCATCGCCGAGAACAACCCCATCACCCTCACCTTCGCCGGTATCGGCATCCTGGTGCTGGCCTGGTGCTGGTTCAAACTGGCTCGCCACCTGACTCACTACAGCCAGCACATAGCGCCCCGCATCGGCAAGGTGACCCAGGACAAGTTCAGCCTCACCAGCCGGCTGCTGATGCGCTCCCTGCTCGCCTCCCTGCCGCTGCCCGCCATGGTGCTGATGGTGCGCGGCCTGCTCGACGGCGCCTGGCAATATCCGTTCGCGGTGGCGGTGGCCCGTGGCCTCGGCGAGATCTGGTTCCTGCTGCTGGCACTCTTGATGGCCCGTCACCTCACGCTGGAGAAGGGGATCCTGATCCTCCATTTCCGCTGGCAGAAGGAGCGGGTGCAGAAGGTGTGGAGCCAGTTCCGCACCCTCTTGCTGGTGATCATCCCGAGTTTCTTCGTGCAGGGCATGGCCAACAGCTATCAGGAGCACGCCTTCTACGACTCCCTCGGCCGGCTGGCCTTCATCGTCGGCGCCCTCTGGCTGCTGCTGTTTTTCGCTCGCCTCAACCGGGAGCGGCTGCCGCTCACCTGGGGCCAGGCCGACATGACCAAGCCGCACCTGCTGCACCACTTCATCTGGAACAGCCTGATGCTGGCCCCGCTGCTGGCGGTGATTGGCTCCCTGCTCGGCTACTTCTATACCTCCCGCATCCTGTTGCGCCAGCTGGAGCTGAGCCTGCTGATGGGGCTGGGCTGCCTGCTCGTCTACTACCTGGCGCACCGCTGGATGCTGATCCAGCGCCGCCGTCTCGCCTTCGAGCGGGCCAAGAGCAAGCGGGCCGAGATCCTGGCCCAGCGCGGCCGGGAAGAGGGGCATGACGAGCTCAGCTCCGAGATCCCGGACGTGGTGGAAGACACCGAGCTGGATCTGGATACCATCAGCGCCCAGTCGCTCGGGCTGGTGCGCACCCTGCTGATGCTGGGCTTCACCATGCTGGTGGTGGTGCAGTGGTCCGAACTCAACTCGGCGTTCAGCTTCCTGCGCAGCATCGAGGTGTGGCAGGTGAGCAGCAAGATTGGCGGTATCGAACAGCTCTCCGCCATCACCTTGCAGGATCTGATGCTGACGGTGTTTACCTTCATCCTGACCGTGGTCACCGCCCGCAACCTGCCGGGCCTGATGGAGCTGACCCTGCTCCAGCACCTGAGCCTCTCCCCCGGCACCGGCTTTGCCATCACCACGGTGACCAAGTACATAGTGCTGGTGGTGGGGGCGCTGACCGGCTTCTCCATCCTCGGCATCGACTGGTCCAAGGCGCAGTGGATGGTGGCGGCCCTCTCTCTGGGTCTGGGTTTTGGGCTGCAGGAGATCTTCGCCAACTTCGTGTCGGGCCTCATCATCCTGTTCGAGAAACCGATCCGGCTCGGCGACACCGTCACCATTCGCGAGCTGACTGGCACCGTCACCAAGATCAAGACCCGCGCCACCACCATAGTGGACTGGGACAGGAAGGAGATCATCGTCCCCAACAAGGCCTTCATCACCGAACAGTTCATCAACTGGTCGCTGTCAGACGCCATCACCCGGGTACGGCTGCGCATCCGCATCGGCCTGACCCAGGAGCCCAGAAAGATACAAACCATTCTGGAAGAGTCGATCCGGGCCTCCACCCTGGTACTGGAGACCCCCTCCCCCGAGGTGTTCCTGATCGAATTCACCGACTCGGCGCTGATCTACGAGATCCGGCTCTACGTCAACAGCATGGATCACCGCATGCCCATCACCCACGAGGTCCACTCGCTGGTGCTGGAGAAATTGCAGCAACAGGGGCTGGGGCTGCCGCACCAGCAGATCGACATTCGTCTGAGCCGGGCCTGAGCAGGCACCACAGGAGTACATCATGCAGATCATTGCCCATCGCGGCGCCAGCGGGCTGGCACCGGAAAATACCCTCAAGGCCATCCGGCTGGCACTGGCGCTGGGTGCCGGGGCCATCGAGATCGACGTGCAGCTGGCCGACGGCGAGCTCTGGGTATTCCACGACCGGCGGCTGGAACGCTGCACCGACGGCAGCGGCGTGTTGACGGCCCAGTCGCACGCCTATCTGGCGAGCCTGAATGCCGGTGAGGGAGAAGCGATCCCGACCCTGTGGCAGGTGATGGAGGCGATTGCTGGCCAGGCCGAGCTGCATATCGAGCTGAAAGGAGCACAAACAGCCGATGAGGTGGCCCGACTGACCCGGCGTGCTGAGGCAGAGCTTGGCTTCGCGTCCACGCAGTGGGTCGTCTCCTCCTTCCATCACCCGGAGCTCGCCCGCTTTGCCGCTCTGCGCCCCGACATCCGGTTGGGGGCGCTGACTTCCACCATTCCCCTCACCCTCGCCAAGTTTGCCGCCGAGCTGGGGGCCTGGTCGCTCAACTGCGACGTGGATTTTGTCGATCAGTCGCTGGTGCAGGATGCCCACGACCGCGGGCTCAAGGTGCTGGTCTATACGGTCGATGAACCCGCCGATCAGGCGATGCTGGCTGCCATTGGCGTCGATGGCATCTTTACCAACCGGCCGGACCGCTTCCTGCCGCCGGCCAAAAACGGACTCATTGTGCCAGGGGGAGTTCGATAACCGCTGATTTAAGCTATAAATTTAAAGGCGCACCGGGATACAAAAAGTTCTACTTTGGCCGATACAGTGTTGGCCCATAACAATAAAACCACACATCGCAGACTGACGCTCACAAGGATGTAAACATGAACTTATCCATCAAGAACAAGCTTGTCCTCGCCATCGGGGTCATTATCCTGGTCATCACCGGCCTGCAGGTCTGGTACAACACCACCCAGCTGAGAAGCGAAACCCAGCGCCTGATCTGGAGCTTCATCGACGACAGCTCGGCATCCAATGTTAAAGGCATCTCCCGCTGGCTGGATGCCCGCATCAGCATGGTCACCTCCACCAAGGAGGCCTTCGCCAAGGAAGACGAACCCATCAGCCATCTGGCCCAATCCATGAATGCCGGCAACTTTGACCTGGTCTACGTCGGCACCAAGGATGGCAAGATGATCCAGAGCAAGCCGACCGACCTGCCGGCCGGCTATGACCCTCGTCAACGCCCCTGGTACAAGGACGCCATGGCCGCCGGCAAGCTCGTCATCACGGCCCCCTACGCCGACATCACCACTGGCCAGCTGATCATCACCATCGCCGAGCCCTTCACCCGGGGCAATACCCAGGGGGTCATCGCCGGTGACGTCTCCATCGACGCCTTGGTACGCGATGTGCTGGCCATCAACTCGGAAGGGACCTACGCCATCCTGGTGGACAGCAATGGCACCATCATTGCCCACCCGGACAAGGATCTGACCCTCAAACAGGCGACCGCCATCTCCCCGGAGCTGACCGCCGCCAAGGTCAACGAGCTGGCCCATGACAACACCATCTCCGAGATGGATATCAGCGGCAAACCCAGCGTGTTCGACCTGACCGAGATCCCCAACACCAACTGGTATTTCGGCATAGTGGTGGATGAAGCGGTCGCCTATCAGTCCGTCTCCCGCATGGTGACTTCCGCCCTGCTGCAAGGCCTGCTCACCATCCTCATCGTCGCCGGCTTCTCCTATGTCGCCATCAACGGCTCGCTGGCCCCGCTGAAAACCCTGGGCGAAGCAATTGCCGATCTCTCCCGCGGCAACGGCGACCTGACCCGCCGCGTCAAGATCGAGCGTGAAGACGAAGTGGGTATCGTCGCCAAGCACGTCAACACCTTCATCGACCGGATCCACGTGATGGTGCAGGACATCTCCAACTCCTCCGGACAGCTGAACCAGCAAGCCAAGTCTTCCCACAACATGGCGGAAAAATCGAGCCAGGGTCTGGCTCGCCAGCAAAACGAGATCTCCCAGATCGCCACCGCGGTGCACGAGATGTCCGCCACTGCTGTAGAAGTAGCCAGCAACGCCGAGCAGACCGCCGATGCGGCCCGCAGCTCTTCCAGCAGCTGCGAGCACGGCAAACAGGTGATCGCCCGCAACCAGCGCTCCATTACGGATCTGGCCACTCAGGTCAAGCAGGCTTCCGGCATCATTCAGGAATTGGAAAAGAACGCCCAGGAGATCAACACCATCCTCTCCACCATTCAGGGCATCGCCGAGCAGACCAACCTGCTGGCGCTGAACGCCGCCATCGAAGCGGCCCGGGCCGGTGAACAGGGTCGCGGCTTTGCGGTGGTGGCCGACGAGGTGCGGGTGCTGTCCCAGCGTACCCACAGCTCCACCGTCGAGATCCGCAGCATGATCGAAACCCTGCAGCGCAACACCCAGGGCGCCGTCAGCACCATGCACGAAGGTCAATTGCTGGCCCAGAACAGCGTGGAAGATGCCAACGATGCCACCCAGGCACTGGAGCAGATCACCGCCTCCATCAACCAGATCTCCGACATGGCCACCCAGATCTCCAGCGCCGCCGAGGAGCAGCGGGCGGTGACCGACGAGGTCAGCCGCAACATCCAGGCGGTCAAGGATGTCTCGGACGAGCTGGCGGTCGATGCCGACAGTTCGCGCCATCTGTCTGAACAACTTAAAAATATTTCAGGTGAACTGAGCAATCAGGTCGGCATGTTCCGGATCTGATCAACCGAAATCAAAGGGGCCACTCAGGCCCCTTTTTTTATGAAAAAATGCTTTTGTTTCAATAGTTATTACCACACCAACCATCGGGAGTATGGGGATGGAAATCCCCATACGAAGCGCTACCCCGTCATAAAGCAACGCTTCAAGGCTGACATTCGGATTAGTTTTTTGAACTCAAGCACAGTATTGTTCTACCCGTGAATAATTCTTATTAAATATTTTTGATAAAAAACTTAAAAACTTTATGGGTAATACCTAAAAAGAGAGGTGTTTCTCATTTTTTTGAAAGAAAACTACGTATAATCCTGAGCTTAAAATAACCATAGCAATGACAGCGGCTGATACCGATAACTGAAGGATGGCGATAATTACGGCGTTTTCATCCAAGGAATGGGGTGATTTTGATAAAAGTCACCATTGCCAAGCACTAAAACAAACCAGTTTGACTTGCATCAAGCCTGAATTTTTTTCATAGAGCAAAATCGTGCCCAGCAAATCTATCCCTAAGGAGGCAGATGTGGATATTATCAAGACCGATGTCGCCATCATCGGTGCTGGTGGCGGTGGCCTGCGTGCCGCAATCGCCATAGCAGAAGCCCACCCGGAGCTGGAGATCGCCCTGATCTCCAAGGTCTACCCGATGCGCAGCCACACCGTGGCCGCAGAGGGCGGTGCCGCCGGTGTCGTCCGTGATGATGACTCCCTCGAAAACCACTTCAACGACACTGTATCCGGTGGCGACTGGTTGTGTGAGCAGGACGTGGTCGACTACTTCGTCAACAATGCCACCAACGAGATGATCCAGCTGGAGCACTGGGGTTGCCCCTGGAGCCGCAAGCCGGACGGCAAGGCCAACGTGCGTCGTTTTGGCGGGATGAAGATCCCCCGCACCTGGTTCGCGGCAGACAAATCCGGTTTCCACATTCTGCACACCCTGTTCCAGACCTCCATCAAGTACCCGACCATCAAGCGCTTTGACGAGCACTTCTGCATGGATCTCATCGTGGAAGATGGCCGCGTCCAGGGCGTATTGACCTTCGACATCCAGAACGGCATCACCCGCTTCATCCAGGCCAAATCCGTCATTCTGGCCACCGGTGGCGCCGGCCGTGTCTACCGCTACAACACCAACGGCGGCATCGTCACCGGTGACGGCATGGCGCTGGCCTACCGCCACGGCGTGCCGCTGCGCGACATGGAGTTCGTGCAGTACCACCCGACCGGCCTGCCGGGTACCGGCATCCTGATGACCGAAGGTTGTCGTGGTGAAGGCGGCATCCTGCTCAACAAGGATGGCTACCGCTACCTGCAAGACTACGGTCTGGGCCCGGAAACCCCGGTCGGCCAGCCGAAGAACAAGCACATGGAGCTGGGCCCGCGCGACCGTCTCTCCCAGGCCTTCTGGCAGGAGCAGCAAAAAGGCCGCGTGATCCAGGGCCCGATGGGCGATGTGGTTCACCTCGACCTGCGCCACCTCGGCGAGAAGTACCTGAAAGAGCGTCTGCCCTTCATCTGCGAACTGGCCAAGGCCTACGTGGGTGTGGATCCGGTGAAAGAGCCGATCCCGGTACGTCCGACTGCCCACTACACCATGGGCGGCATCGAGACCAACGGTCAGTGCGCCACCCGCATGCCGGGTCTGTACGCTCTGGGCGAGTGTGCCTCGGTCGGTCTGCACGGCGCCAACCGTCTGGGTTCCAACTCCCTGTCCGAGATCGTGGTATTCGGCAAGGTCGCCGGTGAGCACGCCGGTGAGTTTGCCAAGACCCAGCAACACGGCAACACCCAGGCGCTGGCCGCCAAGGCCGAGGCGCTGATCAAGCAGCACCTCTCCCTGCTCGATATCGACGGCACCGAAAACCCGGCCGATATCCGCAACGAGTTGGGCATGTCCATGGAAGCCGGGGTCGGTATCTACCGTACCGAAGAGCTGATGCAGGGCACCATCGACAAGATCAACGAGCTGAAAGCCCGTTACAAGAAGATCAAGATCAACGACAAGTCCTCGGTCTTCAACACCGACCTGCTGTACGCCATCGAACTGGGCTACATGCTGGACGTGGCCGAAGCCATGGCGCACTCCGCCCTCAACCGGAAAGAGTCCCGTGGTTCCCACCAGCGTCTGGACGGTTACGAAGAGCGTGATGACGTGAACTTCCTCAAGCACACTCTCTCCTTCTACAACGGTGAAGGGGCCCCGACCATCGATTACTCCGATGTGAAGATCACTAAATCCCAACCGGCGAAACGCGTATACGGTTCCGAGGGTGAGAAACAAGACGAGGCTAAGAAGAATGGCTGAGATGATCGAAATTGAAATCCTGCGCTACCGTCCCGAGCAGGATAACGAGCCCTGGATGCAGACCTTCCAGGTGCCCTACCTCAAAGAGATGTCCCTGCTGGATGCGCTGCAATACATCAAGGATCATCTGGACTCTACCCTGAGCTTCCGCTGGTCCTGCCGGATGGCGATCTGCGGCTCCTGCGGCATGATGGTCAACGGCATTCCCAAGCTGGGTTGCAAGACCTTCCTGCGCGACTACCTGCCGGGCAAGATGACTATCGAGCCGCTCAACAACTTCCCGATCGAGCGCGATCTGGTGGTCGACATGTCCGACTTCATCGAGAAGCTGGAGAGCATCAAGCCGTACATCATCCCGGCCGAGCCGCGCAGCCTGTGCGACGGCGAGTACACCCAGACCCCGGCTGACATGGCGAAATATCATCAGTTCTCCATGTGCATCAACTGCGGTCTGTGCTATGCGGCCTGCCCGCAATATGGCATCAACAAGAAGTTCACCGGTCCGGCAGCACTGGCGCTGGCCTATCGCTACAACGCCGACAACCGCGACAGCGCGTCCAGAGAGCGGATGAAGATCATCAGCCAGGACGAGGGCGTCTGGGGTTGTACCTTCGTGGGCTACTGCTCCGAAGTGTGCCCAAAAGGCGTGGATCCGGCGGCGGCCATCCAGCTTGGCAAGGTCGAGAGCGCCAAGGACTACATGATCGCCATGTTCAAGCCAGATTGAGATCAGGAATGAGACCATGAACAACACCAATAGCAAACGTAAGCCTTACGTCCGCGAAATGAAGAAAGACTGGTGGCTGAAGAATGCCTTCTACACCGGTTACATGATCCGCGAAGGCACCAGCATCTTCGTCTCCATCTATGCCGTCGTGCTGATGTGGGGTCTGTTGCGGCTGGTACAGGGTCAGGAGGCGTTCAACGGCTGGCTGGAATCCCTGCAAAGCCCGATCGCCATCCTGTTCCATGTCATCGCCCTGGCAGCCTGCCTGTTCCACGCCAAGACCTGGTTCGCACTGGCCCCGAAAGCCATGCGCATCTTCCGTGGCGAAGACCTGGTGCCGGAGAAGCCGATCGTCATCGCCCAGTATGTGGCGCTGGCGGTGGTATCCCTGCTTGTCCTGATCATCGTGGCCTGAGGAGAAAACCATGAGACGTTCTGACGAACCCAGTTATTGGTGCCTGTTTGGTGCCGGGCTGTCACTCAGAAACGTCGGCCACGATCTCTCAATCATGATTTGAGGAAAAAATATGAGACGTTCTGACGAGCCTATATATTGGGGACTGTTTGGTGCCGGTGGCATGGTGGTTGCCATGCTGCTGCCGGTCATTGTCCTCATCACCGGTCTGCTGGTGCCCATGGGCATCATGGACGTGGAGACCATGAGCTACGAACGCGCACTCGAGTTCGCCAGCTCCTGGTGGGGTGCCTGCATCCTGCTGGTCATCATCGCCCTGCCCATCTGGCACGGCATGCACCGCATCTACCACGGTCTGCATGATCTGGGGATCCACACCACCAAGCTGCACCACTATGTGTTCTATGGCTTCGCCTTCCTGGTGTCCGCCATCACTCTGGGTCTGCTGATGGTACTGGTATTCCAGTAAGCGCATCCTGACGCAATGACAAACCGGGCCAAGTGCCCGGTTTTTTTATGGCCCCTCGGCGGCTCACGCCACAGCCCGATAGCCGGCATGCTCCCTGCTCCCAGCTACTTTCAATGCCAACTATCAGCCCCGTCACCAGAGCGTCGGCGCCGGTTCACGACCATTTTCCGCGTAGTAGAGCGACGGCAGAAACTGCGCCAGATAGCTGAACTCGCTGTAGCAGTGGCGCATCAGGTTGAAGCCTATCTCGTCCAGCACCTCGTCAAACGGGTTGGCGCAGGCTTTGCCCAGCAGGAAGCGGCTACGCAGCACACAGCCATAAGGGGTATCACGCGCCAGGTGCAGCATCTCGCCATCCAGCGGCGCACCGTTGTCATCCAGAGCTACCTCGTCGCCAAAGCCGATGCGGGCGCAGATGGCGGCAGAGAGAGCCTGCGTCTCCCGCGCCTCCTGCAGCGGTTGCGGGGCGAACACCTCTTCGGCACAGTGGAACTTGAGGCGGGCCGCCACCGGTGGCAGCTCGGCAAGCCACTCCACCGCATCTATGCTGGCCCCCACATAGCGCTCTCCTCTTTTCCAGTGATGGTCCCAGCCCCGGTGCTCGACGTGGTCGTGCGGGTGCCACCATCTGATGTGCTGGGTCGTTTCGAAGAAGGTGAACCACCAATCCAGCATGCGCCCCTTGCAGCCGTGCAGATCGGTGCGGATCGCGACCGTCAGCAGGCCATCGGTGCTGCGGGTCAGGCCCATTTCCAGGCGCAGCGGCTGCGGCCTGAGCAACTCATTGATGTCATTGACGCCCCAGGGGGCAAACAGCGGGGAAGTATCCATGATGAGACTCCAATAAATTAGGAAACCAATTTCGTTTCCTAATTTAAGCTATGCCTGTATGCTGGGTCTGTCAATGCTTTCCAGGAGCCAATCATGTCACAGCAAACCGATGAAGAGACACGCTCACGGGGCCGCCCGCTCACCCCGGAAGCCGACCTGCGCGCCGCCCTTGCCGAAGCGACGCTGACCTTGTTGCTCAAAGGGGGTTACGGCGCCGCGACCGTGGATGCGGTGGCCAAACAGGCGGGGGTTGCCAAGAAGACCCTCTACCGCTTCGCCGCCAACCGTGACGAGCTGGTGGCGCAGGCGGTGCGCAGCTGGACCGATGCCTTTCAACCGGCCTTCGAGCAGGATGCAACCCACCCCGAGGTACTGGGAGAGATGCTGGAGCAGGGCTTGCAAGCCATTGCCAGTCAGGTGTTGAGCGCGCAGGCGGTGGGCATGTTCCGACTGTTGCAGCATGAGTTCGCGGGGCGCGATACCCTGCTGGCGGCCTATCAGGAGAACGGCATTGCCCGCGGCAGAGCGACGCTGGCGGCGTGGCTACAGCGCCAGCAGCAACTGGGCTGGCTGCGCGAGCTGGACACCGCCCAAACCAGCGACCTGCTGCTGGCGATGACCATGGCGGAGCCGCTGCGCCAGATGGCGCTCGGCTTGCTGGCGCCGGGCAGCGACATCCGCGCGCGCATCACCGCCGCCGTAGCTCTGGTCCTGCCCGGCCTGGTGCGAGGGTAAAGCCCCCTCGGCAAGGAAGCTGCGCCAGGGCAACGGGGGAGATGACATCCGAACGCGGAACCTGCCCAAAAGCCGCCAACCCCCCCATCACCGCCATAAAAAAACCGGGCGCCAGGCCCGGTTGTTGATGGTGGTCACTCTGTCGGCGGCAAAAAGCGGCGCATCACCTCGTCGCTGTAACCGCTGTCCTGAAACTCGATGAACACCTGATTGAGGCGGGTCACCAGCTCATAGGCCCGTGGCGACCCCTTGCTCACCAGCAGATAGAAGCCCTTGCGGCTGGGCAGGGCCAGGTTGAGCAGGCCGCTCTCGCTCTGGTAGATGCCAAGGCCGATGCCGCTCATCAGCGGCTCAATCTCGCTGGGCAAGAAGTCGCAGCGATCACGCCCCAGCATGTCCAGCGCCTGCTGCAGCTGCTTGACCCGGCGCGGCTCCAGAACCAGTCCGTAAGGGGCATAGTTGTAGCCGATCACCCCGCACACCCGGGAGCGATTGACCGTCTGCAGATCAGGCGCCTCGGGAAAGCGCCGCTTGAGGTAGAAAAATCCGAGGTGGGTGTAGTAGAGCGGCACGCTGTAGAAAGCATATTCCGCCCGTTCCGGCTTGTAGCTGGCATCCCAGGTCAGCTCGCACAAGCGATTCTGGCGATAGTCGGCCAGCTCCTGCTGCACCCGCGCCCAGGGCAGATAACGGATCTTGTAGGGCAACCCGAGCTTTTTCAGGGCCTCGAGCACCTGGGTTGTGGCGGAGCCGGTGAGACGGCGGGTGTCGGGCACGCCATCCTTGCGCTCCCAGTAGGTGAAGGGAGCCCACTCGTTGCCCTCCCCCAGACAGATCTGCACCTCAGGCTCCGCCGCCTCCACCAGCCCGGCCAACCCCCATCCCAGCAGCAACAACATGGATCGCGTCATCGTCTCACTCCTTTGCTTCCCTTGCAGCTTAGTTCAGGCGGGAGTAACGCCCCCGTCAGGAGGCTCTCTCCTGCCACAGGGCCAGCAGGGGCGCGGGGATGGCGCCGTAGCGCAAGATCGGGGTCTGATGCCAGTCGGCCAGCCGCTGCAGCGCTTTGGCCAGATCCTGCGCCAGGGTCCGGGTCACCCTGATCCCCGCCTCCAGATAGAGGCTCTTGATCTCGAAGATCCCCTGCTGGCGATGGGCCTTGGCGTCCATTCTGCCCACCAGCTTGCCACGATGCAGCAGCGGCAACACGAAGTAGCCGTACTGACGCTTGGGCGCCGGGGTGTAGCACTCGATGCGATAGTCGAACTGGAACAGCTCGCTGGCCCGTTTGCGATCCCACACCAGCGGGTCAAACGGCGACAGCGCCGTGGTGTGGCTGGCCTTGAGAATGCCGGACTGAGCCTGGGCCAGCTCATCTGCCAGCGAGGCGTGCACGAAGGCGCCGTGCTGCCACCCCTCCACCCGCACCGGCAGCAGCTCTCCCTCGTCCGCCAGCTGGTGGAGCAGGGCGTCGTATTTGCCGCGTCGCAACCGATAGTAGTCGGCCACCCAGCCGGTCTTGACCAGCCCCAGCGCCCGGCAACTGGCTCGCACCATGTCCCTTTGCGCCTGTTCCAGGCTCGGCAGATCCCGCTCGTCGCGCCACTCGGGCATCACCCGCTCGGCCAGATCATAAACCCGTTGAAAATTGCGCCGCTCGCGCACCATCAGCTGGCCTGCGGTAAACAGCACCTCCAGGTGGCGCTTCTCCGGCTTCCAGTCCCACCAGCCGTTGCCCTTCCCCTCCTTGCGTTCAAAATCCGCCGCCCGCACCGGGCCGTGCTGGCGAATGCGCTCGATGATCTCGCCAATCTCCTGCTGATGGGTGGCGAGCCAGTTGGCCGAAAACTTCCAGCCCATGGCGGCGGGATCCAGCATGCGATGGCGCAGCAGGCGGTAATCCTCGCGTGGCACGAAGCAGGCCTCGTGCGCCCAGTATTCGAAGATTTCGCCATCGGCCAGCAACTGCTCCAGCCAGCGCGGATCGTACTGCCCCAGCCGGCTGAACAGCACCAGATAGGGGCTGCGGGCCACCACCGAGATGGTGTCTATCTGCAGCAGCGCCATGCGACGGATGGTGGCCAGCAGGTCGGTCGCTCGCGCCTTGCCACGGCGCGGCGTCAGCAGGCCCTGGGCCGCCAGTTGCAGATGGCGGGCATCCTGCAGTGAAAGATGGGGAATCGACATGACGAACCACTCCTTGGTGTCGGGGTACGGGCGGCTGGCGGCGCCTGGGGCTCAATGCAGGGAAACAGGCAAGCGGGCCCCGCCAATCAGGCCATCAGCATGCCCAAGCCCCCGCCAAATGAAAATGCCCGGCTCAGAACCTGTTCACGATCTGTGACGAGAGGTCGTCAGCAAGGTAAAGAGCAGCGCAGGAACCAGAGTGTATATAAATACATGAGGATTCCGAGCAGCACATGAGCCTTGATCACGACCTCACAGTAAGAACATGAGCAGGTTCTCAGGGTTTGGTGATGACCGCCACATCCGCGTGGGGAAACTCGACCTGCGCCTGCCAACGGGCCGCCAGGGCACGAAAGGAGGCCTCGGCGAAGAAGACGATGTGGGTCGGATCGTGGCGATAGCGCCACTGCCGGAAGCGCTCGTCCCCCAACACCCGCTGGGTCTGCAGCACCAGCAGGCCGCCGGGCTTGAGGCAGCCCCACAGCCCGTCCAGCACGGCGCGCGGGGTGGCGATGTGCTCGATCACCTCGGTGCTGGTGATAAAGTCATACTGCTGCGCCAGCAGCTCCGGCTCATCGGCATAGAACTTGTCGTAACCCGCCATCTGGTAGCCCGCCTCGCGGCCCATGGCGATAAGCGCCGGGCCCGGGCCGCAGCCAAAATCGAGGCCGCTGGCCGGCGGAGGCAGGCGGTACTGCACCTCGCCGAAGGCCCGCTGCAGAAACTGGCGATAGCGGGGATCATCCACCTGGTTGTCGTGGCCATCATAGACCGCCTTCTCGCGCGCGGGATCCAGGAGCTCGGCCGCATCCAGCCAGACCAGCTCGCAGGCCCGGCAGCGATGGTACAGCTTGCCGGCCACCGGCAGCTCATAGGCATCGGCGGCATAGCAGAGCGGGCAGGATAAGGGGGTCATGACATCTCCTCTCGAAAGCGGGGCGGGCAGAAGTGGCCGCAGCTTGCCTGCCCGTCTGGCGGCTGACAAGGTTTTTGTCCGGCAGCCCCGCAATCGCGGTCGCAGCATTATCTATTTTTTCAGCCAGTTGCCTCTGTGTGAAACAGATTTTTTACCTCTTAAGGGTTTCTTAAGTTTGCCCCTTTAGTCTGATGACAATCGACAAGAAGGAGCCATCCATGACCACAGACATTCAAGCCCCCTATCGGCTGACGCTGGCCGACACCCCGCAGCAGGTCATGGCTCTGCAGGGCTACATCCAGGCCGCCTACAGCCAGGAATTCAACGCCCGCATTCCCCATTTTCTGCCCTGCCTGCTCGGCCTCTACCGGGCCGACAGCCTGCTGGTCGGCGCCTGCGGTCTCAAGCTGGCCAGCAGCGAGCGCCTCTATCTGGAGCAGTATCTGGAACAACCCATCGAGGCCGCCATCGAAACCCGGCTCGGCGCCCCCGCCCGGCGTGATCGCATCGTCGAAGTGGGCAACCTCGCCTGCAGCGAGCCCGGCAACGCCCGCCTGATGTTTGCGGCGCTCTGCCGCCTGCTGTGTGACAACGACCTCGATTACGTGGTGTTCACCGGCACCGCCAAACTGCGCAACAGCTTCCACCGCCTGCACCTCACCCCGGTGGAGCTGGCCCCCGCCCAGGCCGACAGGGTGGGTGACGACGCCAGCGCCTGGGGCGCCTATTACCACTGCCAGCCCAAGGTGATGGTCGGCGATCTCGGCATCGGACGACAGGCACTGGCTCAGGGCAGCCTGCTGCTCTCCCTGCTGGCGCCCATGCCGTCCCTGTTCAACTGCCCGCACCGGAGCGCCTTATGATGCTGTTTGACCAAATCGCCTACTTCGCCCGCCAGACGCCCCACAGCCCGGCTCTCGCCAGCAGCCAGCACAGACTCAGCTACGAGGCGCTGTGGCAACAGTTGCCAGCGCTGGCCGACCGCTTGCAGATGGCCGGGATCAACCGGCTGGCACTGCAGCTGGATAACGGCCTGCCCTGGGCGCTCATCGATCTCGCCTGCACCATGGCCGGCATCGTAGTGATCCCGATCCCCCACTTCTTCAGCCTGGAGCAGCAGGAGTGGCTGCTGGAGAGCAGCGGCGCCGACGCCCTGATCGGCCCCCACCATCCCGGTTGGCAGGCCAGCGATCCGCTGCAACTGGCGGTTGGCGAGCTGCCGCTGTGGCGCCGGACCCCTGCCCGGTTGCCGCCTCTGCCGGCCGGCACCGCCAAGATCACCTATACCTCCGGCACCACGGGTCAGCCCAAAGGCGTCTGCCTGTCGCTGACCCAGATGATGGCGGTCTGCGCGTCGCTGGCAGAGCGGGTTGCCCCAGCCAACGTCGAGAAGCACCTGACCCTGCTGCCGCTCACCACCCTGCTGGAAAACCTGACCGGCCTCTATGTGCCATTGCTCACCGGTGCCTGCAGCCGCATCCCTTCACTGGCAGAGCTCGGCTTTACCGGCTCCAGCAAGCTGGACCCGGCCACCTTGGCCCAGGCCCTGCTGCGCTGGCCCACCCACAGTCTGGTGCTGGTGCCCGAGCTGCTGCGCCTGCTGCTGGCCCTGTGCAGCGCCAACCCGGCGCTGGCCGAGCAGCTGGCCGGCCTGCGCTTCGTCGCGGTGGGCGGCGGCAAGGTCTCGCCCGAGCTCATCAGCCGGGCCCGCAAGCTGGGGCTGCCGGTCTACGAGGGATACGGCCTGTCGGAGTGCGGCTCCGTCGTGGCCCTCAACGGCCCCGACGGCCACAGCCTGGGCAGCGTCGGCCAGCCACTGCCCCACTGCCGGGTATCGATCGCCGCCGACGGCGAGATCCTGGTGGAGGGAGCCGCCATGCTCGGCTATCTGGGCAGCGACGAGCCGACGCCAGTACTGGTCGCCACCGGCGATCTGGGCCACCTGGATGAGGAGGGTTATCTGCACATCACCGGGCGCAAGAAGAACGTCCAGATCACCGCCTTTGGCCGCAACTTCTCCCCCGAGTGGGTCGAGGCGGAAGCCCAGCTCTGTCCGGCCATCGCCCGCATCGTGATCTTCGGCGACGGCCAGCCGGCCAACGTCGCCCTGATCCAGCCACTGCCCGGCGCCGACGCCCAGCTTGCCCAGCAGATCGAGCAGCTCAATCACCGCCTGCCCGACTATGCCCGCATCCATCACTGGCTGCCGGTGGCGCTGGATCAGCATCCGGAGCTGCTGACCGCCAACGGTCGTCCCCGTCGCGAACGGATTTATCACCACTTTTCCCGGCAGATCAGCCAATGCCTTACAGGAGAGACTTCATGAGCTTCTATCAAGTGCTGCAACAAGCCACCGCCCCGGCGCGGGAGCATCTGTTCAACGCCCCCATCATAGAGGCGTGCCGCAAGGGGGAGATCTCCCGCGACATCTACCTGCGCTTCCTCGCCCAGGCCTTCTATCACGTGCGCCACACGGTGCCGCTGCTCATGGCCACCGGCGGCAAGCTGGGCCAGGAGTATGAGTGGGTGCGCGGCGCCATCGCCGAGTACATCGACGAGGAGTACGGCCATCAGGAGTGGATCCTGAGCGACATCCGCGCCTGCGGCGGCGATGCCGAGGCGGTGCGCCACGGCCAGCCCGAGCTGCCCATCGAACTGATGGTGGCCTTTCTCTACGACCAGGTACAGCGCGGCAACCCCATGGGGTTCTTTGGCATGGTCCAGGTGCTGGAAGGTACCAGCGTCGCCATCGCCCTGACCGTGGCCGATCAGCTCAAGGCGGGTCTCGGCCTGCCCCCCCAGGCCATGAGCTACCTGAGCTCCCACGGCGCGCTGGATCAGGAACACCTCAAGTTCTTCGAGTCCCTGATGAACCGGGTAGAAGCCCCGGCCGATCAGGCGGCCATCATTCACTCGGCCAAAGTGGTCTACCGCCTCTACGCCGACATGCTCTATCAACTGACGGAAAACCAGACATCATGAAGCTTGAAGGAAAACTCGTGCTGCTCACGGGCGCCAGCGGCGGGATCGGCGAAGCGCTGGCCCAGGAGCTGGCAGCCCAGGGGGCGCGCCTGTTGCTGCACGGACGCAGGGCCAGTGCGCTGGAGCGGCTTCGCAAGGAGCTGCCGCACCCGGAGCGCCACCAGACGGTGATCGCCGATCTGGGCTCGCCCCAGGAGCGGGCCAAACTGCTGCAGCACCCGGCGCTGGACGAGGGGCTGGACGTGCTGATCAACAACGCCGGCTGCAACCAGTTTGCCTGGCTGGAGGATCAGAGCAGCGAGCAGGTGGAGCGCCAGCTGCTGCTCAACGTCGAGGCGCCGATCCAGCTCACCCGCATGCTGCTGCCCCGCCTGCGCAAGCCGGCGGTGATCATGAACGTCGGCTCCAGCTTCGGTGCCATCGGCTACGCCGGCTACAGCGTCTACTGCGCCAGCAAGTTCGCCCTGCGCGGCTTCAGCGAGGCGCTCGGCCGCGAGCTGGAGGGAACCGGTATCCAGGTGCTGCACTTTGCCCCCCGCGCTACCCGTACCCGCCTCAACTCGGAGGCGGCCTACGAGATGAATGCCGAGCTCGGCACCCACACCGACAGCCCGCAGGACGTGGCTGAGGAGGCCGTCATCGCCCTGTGCAACGAAACCCGCCGCAGCTGGCTCGGCTGGCCGGAGAAGCTGTTCGTGCGGCTCAACGGCCTGCTGCCCGGCCTGGTCGACCGGGCGCTGGCCAAGCAAAAACCCATCATAGAGCGCTATGCCCGCCACGCGGCGCCCGCTGCCGGCAATTCGGGGCACACCACTTCCGTCATGACAGAGAAGGAACGTTAAGATGAAGCACGCCACTTTCCGCCCCCGTTTCACCCACGGCGCCCTCCTGCTGCTCATGCTGGGCTCGGGGATGGCCCAGGCCGCCGACGCCCTCCCCATCATCCAGCAGCAGTGGGCCGTCTGTCAGTATCAGCAGACCGGCAAGGCCAAGGAGAGCTGCCTCGAACAGCTGAGCAGCCAGGCCGATCAGGCCAGCGCCAAGGAGGCCTTTCGCACCGACCTGCTGATCTGGTCGGCCATCGTCAAGAGCACCTGGGCCGGCGCCAAGGGCGGGCTGGGGGCACTGGGTCTGGTCAAGGAGGCCAAGGCCAAGCTGGAGATCGCCCTCAAACAGGACCCCAAGGCACTGGACGGCTCCGCCTACACCAGTCTGGGCTCGCTCTACTATCAGGTGCCGGGCTGGCCGGTGGGCTTTGGCGATGACGAGAAGGCCGAACAGCTGCTCAAGCAGGCGCTGGCCATCAACCCGACCGGCATCGACCCCAACTTCTTCTACGGCGACTTCCTGCTGGATCAGGGTCGCAAGGCCGAAGCCAAGAGCTATCTGGAGAAGGCCCTGAGTGCCCCGCCCCGGCCGGGTCGCGAGCTGGCGGATCAGGGTCGACGCATCGAGATCCGCGATCGCCTCGACAAGCTGTAAACCCAAGTCGGATCAGAGCGCTATTTAAACTCTGCCCACCAGCTTGCATACTGGTGGGCAGTGTCTTTTCAGGGGAATAACAATGCGGATCCTGTTGGTGGAAGATGATGTGATGCTGGGTGACGGCATGGTGGATGCCCTGCGCAGCAGCGGCTACACGGTGGACTGGCTGCAGCAGGGGCTGCCCGCCCTGTCGGTGCTCAAGAGCGAGGAGTTTGCCGCGCTCATTCTGGATCTCAACCTGCCGGACATCGACGGCATCAGCCTGCTGCGCAAGCTGCGGCGGGAAGGCCAGACACTGCCGGTGCTGATCCTCACCGCCCGCGACGCCCTGGACGACCGGGTGCTGGGGCTGGATGCCGGCTCCGACGACTACATGGTCAAGCCGTTCGCCCTGCAGGAGCTCAACGCCCGCCTGCGCGCCCTGGTGCGACGCAGCAAGGGCCAGGCCCAGGCGGTGCTCGAATACGGCGAGCTGCAGCTCTATCCCGAGTCTCAGCAGGTCACCTATCGGGGCGAGCCGGTCAAGCTCACCCCCCACGAATACAAGCTGCTGCAGGAACTCATCACCCAGAGCGGCCGGGTGCTGAGCAAGGATCAGCTGCAACAGAGCCTCTACGGCTGGGATGAGGGGGCCGAGAGCAACGCGGTGGAGGTGCACATTCACCACCTGCGCAAGAAGTTCTACAGCGACCTCATCCGCAATATCCGCGGGGTCGGCTATATAGTCCCCCAGCTTGAACAGTCCCAGCGCCGGGACCACCGGGCATGACGCGTCCCCGCTCCATCCGCCGCTTCCTGCTCTCCGGCATCCTGGCGTTGGTCAGCGCCAGCCTGGCCATCAGCGCCCTCATCGGTTATCTGGAGGCCAACCACGAGATGGAGGAGCTGTTCGATGCCCGTCTCGCCCAGTCCTCCCGCATCACCAACCAGCTGCTCAGCCGCTATCTGGAACAAAATGGCGAACTGCCCGCCAACGGCACCGTCTATCAGGACTGGGAACAGCACAACCCGGATCAGTGGCAGAAGGACACCAGCTTCAATCTGCGGGGGGAAGACAGGGAACTCACCCCCTTCGGCCACGAATTCGAGCGCAACCTCTACTTCCAGCTGCTGAGCGAGCAGGGCCACATATTGCTGCGCTCCCCCAGTGCCCCCAGCCAGCCCCTCGGCGCCCTGGCTCCCGGCTTCAACAACGTCACCAAGGACAACCACGAGTGGCGCACCTTCACCCTCTACAACCAGGACGAGCACACATGGCTCATCGTGGCGGAGCGGGATGACGAGCGCAGCGAGCTGGCCAGCAAGATGGCCACCCTGGCCATGCTGCCGCTGCTCATCACCCTGCCCTTCCTGCTCGGCCTGCTGTGGTGGCTCATCTCCCGCGGGCTGGCGCCGCTGCGGCAGCTGGCCCAGGCCATCGGTGAGCGCCACCCGGCCAACCTGAGCCCGCTCACCCTGAAGATCCGGGCCCAGGAGCTGACCCCGCTCACCAACGAGATCAACCGGTTGATGCACGCGCTTGCCGACACCATAGAGCGGGAGAAGCAGTTCACCAACGAGGCGGCCCACGAGCTGCGCACCCCGCTGGCGGTGCTGCGCATCCACAGCGAGAACGCGCTGGCCGCCGAGGATGCCGAGAGCCGTCAGCACTCCCTGCAGAAGATGCTGCTGGCGCTTGATCGCAGCGATCGGCTGCTGCGCCAGCTGCTGACCCAGGCCCGCATCGACAACCAGCAGGGGCTGGAGCTGACCGAGCTCAACCTGAACCAGCTGTTGCAGGGCACCCTGGCCACCCTGGCCCCCATCGCCCTGAAAAAGGATCAGCAGCTGTCGCTGGAAGGCACCGAACAGCTGACGGTGATGGGGCAGGCCACCCTGCTGGAGCTGATGTTCAGCAATCTCATCGACAACGCCCTGCGCTACACCCAGGCACAGGGCGAGATCGCGGTCGAGGCGCGCCAGGAGGGGCACAGGGTCAGGGTCGACATTCGCGACAACGGCCCAGGCATCCCCACCGCCGCCCTGTCGCGCCTGTGCGAGCGCTTCTTTCGGGTCAATCCCCAGCAGGGGGACGGGGTCGGCCTCGGCATGGCCATCGTCTCGCGCATCGCCCAGCTGCACGGCGCCGATCTCGACATCCACAACCGGCCGGAAGGGGGACTGGAGGTGAGCGTACTGCTGCCCTCCCGCTCTGCCTGATCATCACCATCAAAAACGGGGGCCTGGCCCCCGTTTTTTTATATCGTTCACTTCTCTCAGCGACAGCTCGGCTGCACAGTGAAGGTACGGCTCGAATCCACCGCGCCAAGATCCGCCAGCAGGCGGCGCCCCAGCAGCACCGGATAGATCATCTTGCTGCGATCGCGCAGGGTGAACCACTCCTCATACACCTTGTCACCCAGGCAGATGGACATGGTGACCGTGGGGCGCTGCTCCATGCCGCCGGCGCCACGCACCGTCACCATGTGCTCCACCGGTCGCTCCAGGGTCTGACTCACCTGCCGGTCGGTGTTGGCATCGGTCACCTGCAGGGTAAAGCGCACCCAGGACTTGCCGTCACGCTTGAAGTGGCGCAGATCCCGCGCATCGAGCGAGGAGGTGAGCGCCCCGGTATCCAGCTTCATCTTCACCGCCACCCCGCTCGGCATGATGAGTCCCTTCTCAATCCAGCCATAAACGGCGGGATCGGAGGCAGCCCGCGCCGCTCCCGGCAGGGCGAGACCGACCAGCAACAGCAGCGGCATCATTCGCAATCCGAACATCTTCACTCCTTGTCAGGGCAGGGCCGACGCTGGCCCGAGCAGCCCAGAGTGGGGATGGAAAAGGCTGCTGTCAACTGGTGAACGTGGCCGCCTCGCCGCCACCAGCGCGGCCATGGCGCGCAACGTCAGGATCACGCAGCAACATGCCAAACAGGATTCAATCAGGATCTTTCAAGTGGACGAACGGGGAGACATGAGCGGGGCTGGATGAAACCCGAGGCTGCGCTCAGGTTGTGACGCCAAAGGCTACCACAACGCTGAGTGAATTATCAGTCTTGTTCCGACGGGATTTTTGCCTACACTGTTGTAAACCGGAGGGCCTGAAAACCACCGGTTTTTTTGCGCCTGCCGAAAAGTTGCCACTGCAAAGTGACCTATCAAACAAGGCTCAATAAGGAATTCGTAATGCGTATCGAAGAAGACTTGAAGCTCGGTTTCAAGGATGTCCTGTTCCGCCCCAAGCGCTCTACTCTCAAGAGCCGTTCCCAAGTCAGCCTGACCCGTCAGTTCACCTTCAAGCACACCCAGACCCAATGGCAAGGCGTACCCGTCATCGCCGCCAACATGGATACCGTCGGCAGCTTCGCCATGGCGCGTACCCTGGCCAGCTTCGAGATGATGACCGCAGTCCACAAGCACTACAGCCTTGCGCAGTGGCAAACCTTCGTGAGCGAAACCGACCCGGCGCTGCTGGGTCACGTGATGGTCTCTACCGGCACCTCCGAGGATGACTTTACCAAGACCCGCCAGATCCTGGCCATGTCCAGCGCCCTGCGCTTCATCTGCGTCGACGTGGCCAACGGCTACTCCCAGCACTTCGTCGAGTTTCTGCGCAAGATCCGCGAAGCCTGCCCGAACCACGTCATCCTGGCGGGCAACGTGGTCACCGGCGAGATGGTCGAAGAGCTGATCCTCTCCGGCGCCGACATCGTCAAGGTGGGCATAGGCCCGGGCTCGGTCTGCACCACCCGGGTCAAGACCGGGGTCGGCTACCCGCAGCTCTCCGCCATCATCGAGTGTGCCGATGCGGCCCACGGCCTCGGTGGCCAGATCGTCGGTGACGGCGGTTGCACCTGCCCGGGCGACGTCGCCAAGGCGTTTGGCGGCGGTGCCGACTTCGTCATGCTGGGCGGCATGCTGGCAGCCCACGAGGAGTGCGGTGGCGAGATCGTCGATGTAGACGGCGAACCCTTCATGAAGTTCTACGGCATGAGCTCCTCCAGCGCCATGGACAAGCACGCCGGCGGCGTCGCCGAGTACCGCGCCTCCGAGGGCAAAACCGTGCTGCTGCCCTATCGCGGCCCGGTCGAAAACACGGTGCGCGACATCCTGGGCGGGGTGCGCTCCACCTGCACTTATGTGGGTGCCAGCCAGCTGAAAGAACTCACCAAGCGCACCACCTTTATCCGGGTGCGTGAGCAAGAGAACAACGTCTACGGCAAGGAGTAAACCCGGTTCATCTGCTTTACCGCCAGCTTAAAGAACTGCACAAAGCGCACACCACCTTTATCCGGGTGCGCGAGCAAGAGAACAACGTCTACGGCAAGGAGTAACCTGCCGCAGCCACCGTCACGCGCTGACGGTTAGAAGCCAGTCAACCGGTGTGCTACCCTGCGCACCGGTTTTTTTGTATCTGGATGCCCTGACATGACCAGCCCCCTCCCCCAATTTGACTGGGATATCTTCTGCTGCGTAGTGGACAACTTCGGCGACATCGGCGTCACCTGGCGGCTGGCCCGCCAGCTGAAACAGGAAGGTGCGCTCCCGACCCACGGCAATGAGGTCCAAGTGCGGCTCTGGGTGGACGATCTGGCCAGCTTTGCCCGCATCTGCCCGGGGCTCGACCCCGCGCAGGATAGCCAGTGGGTCGATGGCATCCATATCCAGCACTGGCACGACACCTTGCCGGCCGATACCCTCCCGGCCAAAGTGGTGATCGAGGCCTTTGCCTGCCAGCTGCCCGCCCCCTTCATTGAACGAATGGCCGAGCAGATGGCGAGCCAGCCCAGGCCCCCCTGCTGGATCAACCTCGAATACCTCTCGGCCGAGAGCTGGGTCGAGGATTGCCATGCCCTCGCCTCGCCCCAGCGGGTCGGCAACCAGAGCCTCAACAAATACTTCTTCTTCCCGGGCTTCACGGCCAGAACCGGCGGTCTCTTGTGCGAGCGCGGCCTCATCGTCGAGCGCGAACGCTGGCAACAGGATGAAGCCGGGCTTGCCGCCTACTGGGCCAGCCTCGGCCTGCCGCCCAAACAAGAGCACGAGCTGCGGGTCAGCCTCTTTACCTACGAGAGCCCCGCCCTGACCAGCCTGGTCGAGAGCTGGTGCCAGAGCGCCACGCCCGTCACCCTGCTGCTGCCGCTCGGGCGCTCCCTCAACGACGTGCTCACCGGCGCCGGGCTGGCAGCGGCCATTCCGACGGCCAAGGCAGGGGAGCTGCTGCAAGCGGGCAACCTCACCATCAAGCTGCTGCCGATGACCGATCAGGCCGGTTACGATCGGCTGCTGTGGAGCTGCGATCTCAATCTGGTACGCGGGGAGGACTCCTTCGTGCGGGCCCAGTGGGCCGCTCGCCCCTTCCTGTGGCACATCTATCCGCAGGAAGAGCAGGCTCACATGGTCAAGCTGGACGGCTTTCTCGACCACTATCTGGCAAAGCTGCCCACCGCCACCGGCCAGTGGCTGCGCGGTTTCAGCCACGCCCTCAATCAGGGGGAAAACTGTCGCGATTGGTGGGCGCAATGGCCGGAACACGCCGCGATATGGCGGCAACATGGGCGACCTTGGTCACAGAAGCAGCTCAGGGATGGGGATCTCGTCACTCGGCTGGTGAAATTTTTAGAAAGCCGTATATAATCTGGCAGTTTTTATCTGCCCGTATACGAACAGGAATTTTTACATGAAAACCGCACAGGAAATCCGCGCTGGTAACGTCGTCATGATCGGTACCGAGCCGATGGTGGTCCAGAAAGCCGAATTCAACAAATCCGGCCGTAACTCCGCCGTGGTCAAGATGAAGCTGAAAGGCCTGCTGAACGGCAGCGCCACCGAGACCGTATTCAAGGCCGACGACAAGCTGGAAGTTGTTCAGCTGGAACGTAAAGAGTGCACCTACTCCTACTTCTCCGACCCCCTGTATGTCTTCATGGACACCGAGTACAACCAGTACGACGTCGAGAAAGACAACCTGGGTGATGCCCTGAACTACATGGTTGACGGCATGGAAGACATCTGCGAAGTGACTTTCTACAACGAGAAAGCCATCTCCGTAGAACTGCCGACCACCATCGTTCGCGAAGTCGAGTACACCGAGCCGGCCGCCCGTGGCGACACCTCCGGTAAAGTGACCAAGCCGGCCCGTCTGAAGGGTACCACCTACGAGCTGGCCGTTGCCGCCTTCGTAGAGATCGGCGACAAGATCGAAATCGATACCCGCACCGGTGAGTTCAAGCGTCGCGTCAACTAAGTTGACCCCCTTGAATCCATGGTGAAAAAGCGAGCCTTTGGCTCGCTTTTTTTATGGGTGCACGACGCCACCCGGCTGTATTCGCAGCGCAAACATGGCTAAATGGGGCATGCTGGTTTGTACCATCCCCCGGAGCGCCCCATGACATCTCTGCATAAAGGTCTGTTGCTGCTGTTGATCCTGGTACTGCTGCTCCTCTCCGGCTGGCAACCCTATGACCGTGCAACCTGGCTGATGGAGGTCACGCCGGTGCTCATCGCCATGCCGCTGCTTACCCTGACGCACCGCCGTTTTCCGCTCACCAACCTGCTCTATCTGTGCATCGCCCTGCATGCCATGGTGCTGATGCTGGGCGGCGCCTATACCTATGCCCGCGTCCCGCTGGGATTCGAGCTGCAGCAGTGGCTCGAGCTCAGTCGCAACCCCTATGACAAGATTGGCCACTTCTTCCAGGGCTTCGTGCCCGCCCTGGTGTGCCGGGAGATACTGCTGCGCGGAGGTTATGTGCAGGGCCGGCGCATGCTGGCGTTTCTGGTGGTCTGCGTGGTGCTCGCCATCAGCGCCACCTACGAGTTCATCGAGTGGGGGGCCGCCCTCGCGCTCGGCCAGGGGGCGGATGAGTTTCTCGGCACCCAGGGCGACCCCTGGGATACCCAGTCCGACATGTTCTTCGCCCTGATTGGCGCCGTCACTGCCCTGCTGCTGCTCTCGCCCCTGCACGACCGCCAGCTGGCCGGGTTCGCCAGCCCCGACAGGCCGTCACCCTAGCGCTGCCACTTCCCCCTTCAGAAAACCGGCCTGGTGCCGCTAACCCGAGTAACCAGGGGAGCGCACTATGGCCAGATTGTTCTTATCACTGCTGTTACTGACCCTGCTGGCAAGCAACCCCTTGCAGGCCAGCGAGGGCACACCGCTGACGCCGCTCGACTACTGGCAGAACAACGACTGGCAGGGGCTGCCCAACAGCACCCAGATCGACAAGCAGACAGTGCTGTTCGCCAAGCACGACAGCGACAGCTATGTGGGGCTGGCCATCCTCTTGCCCGACTGGCAGCGCAGCGGCCAGCTGTGGCAGCTGACCCGGGCCCTCGGCCGGCTCGGCTTCGACACCCTGCTGCTGCTCCCCTCACCCCAACAGACCGAACTGGACCCCGCCGCCGAGAAAAAGCAGCAGGCCATCGACGACTTTCGCAAGCAGTTTGCCACCCGCATCAGCAAGCTGGGAGATGCCAAGCTGCAGGAGGGGGGCTTCAAGCTGATACTGGCGCAGGGCACCGGCGCCGCCTGGGCCACCAACCTCATCGCCAGTGAACAGCTGCCCGCCCCCGATGCGCTGGTGCTGCTCGACGGCTTCTTCCCCGACCAGCAGAGCAACCAGATCTTCGCCAAGGAGATCGCCCAGGCCACCATGCCGACCCTCGACCTCTATCAGGAGGATGGCGGACGCTGGCCGCTGCTGGCCGCCGAGGCGCGCAGAAGCGAGAGCCGCCGCAGCCACAAGCTCAACTACCGCCCCTACGCCCTGCTGGAGCTGGATGAAACGCCGACCCGGATCCAGGGCTGGCTCACCCACCTTGGCTGGCTCTGACCCGAAAAATGCCGCCTGCCTCACATCCGGCGCGATTGCCAAGCCATTGAGGCGCAGCAAACTGGCTCTCGGTCGCCGATGTTTGGCATCATGAACGCCTCAACGGCAGGAGGCTCCATGCAGCAAATTGTGTTTCTCGACAGCGATACCCTGGATACCGGCATCACCCTGCGCCACCCCGATTTTCCCCATCACTGGCAGAGCTACCCGAGCACGGCCCCCGAGCAGGTGGTGGAGCGGCTCAAAGACGCCAGCATCGCCATCATCAACAAGGTACGCATCGGCGCCGCCGAGCTGGCCCGGCTGCCGGACCTGAAACTCATCGCGCTGGCCGCCACCGGCAGCGACAACGTGGATCTGGAGGCGTGTCGCGCCGCCAACGTCGGCGTCTGCAACATCCGCAACTACTCGGGCCCCTCGGTGCCGGAACACGCCATGGCGCTGATGCTGGCCCTGGCGCGCAACCTCTTCTGCTGGCGCCAGTCGCTGCTGGAGGGGCGCTGGCAGCAGAGCGGCCAATTCTGTTTCTTCGATCACCACATCACGGATCTGCACGGCAAGCGGCTCGGCATCATCGGCAAGGGGACGCTCGGTCAGGCCCTCGGCGAGCGGGCCAGGGGGATCGGCATGGAGGTACGCTACGCCCAGAGCCAGGTCGGCGCCAGCCACGACGAGGATCGGCTGCCGCTGGACGAGCTGCTGCAAAGCGCCGACGTCATCAGCCTGCACTGCCCGCTCACCCCCTACACCCGCAACCTGATTGGCGAGCGGGAGCTCGAGCTGATGAAGCCGGGCGCCCTGCTGATCAACGTCGGCCGCGGCGGTCTGGTGGACGAGGAGGCCCTGCTGCGGGCACTGGCCAACGGCCGCCTCGGCGGCGCCGGTTTCGACGTGGCGAGCGTCGAGCCGCCCCCTCCCGACCATCCGCTGATGCAGGCGCTGCAGTACCCCCACTTCATCCTCACCCCCCACGTGGCCTGGGCCAGCGAGGAGTCGATGCAGCGCCTCGCCGATCAGCTGATCGACAACATCAACGCCTTCGCCGAGGGGCGCCGCCAACACCGGCTGGTGTGAGCGGCCAGCCGACCCAAACAAGAGAGGGGCCTGTCGGCCCCTCTCTCATTGCTGGCTGCGATCAATCATCGTCGTGCCATCTGTGTTTCTTGTGCTTCTTGTGTTTCTTGTGGTGCCTGTACTCATCGTCGTAGTAACGGTCGTTGTTGCTCTTGTGGCCATCGCCCGTCTTGGCACCGATGGCGGAGCCGCTGGCCCCGCCGACCCCAGCCCCGATCAGCTGACCCGTGCTGCCACCCACGCTCTTGCCGATGGCCGCGCCACCGAGGGCCCCGACCGCGCCACCAAGGGCCGCTTCATTCTTGTTGCCCTTGTTGGCCGTGGCGGCGCCACCGGCCGCACCGCCCAGCGCCGCCCCCACCAGAGCACCGGTATCACCGCCCAGCTCCTTGCCGATCATGGTGCCGGCCACGCCACCCGCACCGCCACCGAGGATGGTATTGAGTGTCTCCGAGGCCTGCGCTGCGCCGCTGACCAGCAGCAGTGAGCCCAGCAGGGCCAGGGCGCTCATGCCACGCTTGTTCATCTCCATGGGGTACTCCTGTCAAACCTGATTAATTTCCCCGAACTATACGATTCCCGCCAAAGGGCGCCACTGTCGCAGGAGAGCGACACCGCCTCCCGCGCCGCCTTCGATGTCGATCAATTCACACATAAGGCATTGAATTCAAATACGTAAATAACATCGCATGGAAATTGGACAGCAAGCGGTGCCGGGGCCCACCGAGCGGCAGCGCTCGCTTAGCCGTTATCCATATGACAGGATCTGTCAGCGCCCTGCTCCTGCCGGGTCCGCTCCGTCAAAGACCAGCCATCGCGCCCCAGCCGCTTGCTCCGATAGAGACACTCGTCGGCCCGCTCGAACAGCAGCACACCCTCATCCGGGCTATGGGCTCCGCCCACGCTCAGGGTCACCGCCTCGCGAAACTCACGCCACTGCTGATTGCGCACCCGCGCCAGCAGTCGGGTCAGCCCGGCCTCCAGCTCGCTGCGCGGCCAGGGCAGCAGGGCGGCGAACTCGTCTCCCCCGATCCGGTAGACGCAGCCACTGCCCAGCTCCGCCACCAGCAGTTCGGCGACCCGGCAGAGCACGCCGTCCCCCACCGTGTGCCCCCAGTTGTCATTGATGCGCTTGAAGTTGTCGACGTCGAACAGCAGCAGCCAGTGGGGAGTGGCGCTCTCCTCCAGTTCGCTGCGGCGCTGGGTGAAGGCCCGCCGGTTCATGATGCCGGTGAGGGGGTCGTGCAGCAGGGCATCCTGTCCCTGCAGAAAGCTGGCCCGCACCTGATCTATCTCGCTCAGGCTGCTGTGTACGAACCAGGTCTTCAGCTGGCAGGGAGTCTGGGTCGGATCCCGCACTATGCCGGTCAGCGAGCCGGCCACCAGCGCCTGCTCCTGATTGAACACCCGCACCAGAAAGTTGATGCTGCAAAACCAGATGGCAAACAGCGAGAGCAGCGGCAGCACCACCATCAGCAGGGCCTCCTCGAGGCCGTCGTGAAACAGCTCGGGCGGCAGATAGATGTTGAGATCCCAGTCGATCCCCTCCAGCTCCCGGCGCAGATGGCGGCCATGCCAGATCACCTCCAGCCCGCTGCCCACCACGCCCGCCATGGTCACTGGCGGCTGATAGAGCGCCATGTTGCAGCCCACCACCAGCTGATCTCCCCCCCGCGAGCTGATGTAGATGGCCGCCTGGTTGCGACCCATGGCCCGCTGCAGTGCCTGCTGGATCGCGTTGAACGACATGTCGACCATCAGCAGGCCGAGCAGCTGACCATCCAGCCCTTTTACCCGCTTGATCAGGGTCAGGATCTGCTTGTCCGAGCCGTACTCCTGATAGGGACCCAACCAGATGAGCTCATCCCCCGGCATCGACAGTGCCCGATACCAGGGCCGGCTGGCGGCGCGATACTCGGCCGGCTGCTGCCAGGCCGGGTAGCTGCTGATGCGGTCCGTTTGCGGGTTGTAGAAGTAGATGTAGTGGCTGTCGCGCTTGATCTGGTGGGCAATGGCCCAGAGCGGGTTGTCGGCCGGCTCGCTACGGGCGATGGCGGCCTTGTCCAGCGACGCCTCCAGCACCGCCAGCTGACGCTGGTTGGCCAGCACCAGCTCGTGGATCAGGGCCGCATCGAGGGAGGAGAGCATGTGGCCGTAGCCGGCCACCGTCTTGTCGATGCTGCGCAGATAGCTGGCCGTCGCCAGGGCCAGGGTCACCACCAGCACCAGGGTGCCCAGCAGCAGGGTCAGCGAGGTCAACAGGTAGTAACGCCGACTAATCAACCATTGGATCATCAACACCCCGCAAAAAATTCTGTAATGCGAGGATTCTATGGCGGCCGAACGGAATCATTCATTGATTAAAATCAGCCGCCCTCCGCCTAACTGACAAAAAACATATAAACGTGATACTGCTCATCCATGCCGTGGATATGTATATCAACAAAAAGTAAAAACAGTGACCACTGTGCGTTGACGGCTAACCAGGAAGGGGGTGTTATAGTCTATAGCTTGAACAATCGGAGCCGGATGGCCTTGCCAAGGACCACCGAAGACGATTCCCTGTCAAACAAAGGAGATGTTATGAGCAGTCCGTTTATCGAACAGATCAAAGTACGTCGTACCATCTATGCCCTGGGTGACCAGGTTTCCCATACGCCGGAGCAGCTGACCACTCTCATCCAGGATGCCATCAAGCACAGCCCCTCCTCATTCAACTCCCAGAGCTCCCGCGCAGTCATCCTGTTTGGCGCCCAGCACCACAAGCTGTGGGACATCGTCAAGGCGGAGCTGAAGAAGATAGTGCCGCCGGAAGCCTACCCCCAGAGCGAAGCCAAGGTGGACGGCAGTTTCCGCGCAGGTTTCGGCACCGTGCTCTTCTTCGAGGACACCGACGTCATCAAGGATCTGCAGCAAAAATTTGCCCTCTACGCCGACAACTTCCCCATCTGGTCGGAACATGCCACCGGCATCGCCCAGTTTGCGGTCTGGACCACCCTGGCCCAGGAGAAGATCGGCGCGTCCCTGCAGCACTACAACCCGCTCATCGACCAGGCGGTACACAAGGAGTGGAACCTGCCCGCCAGCTGGCTGCTGCGCGCCCAGATGCCCTTTGGCAGCATCAAGCAACCGGCCGGTGACAAGACCTTCATGGACGACGCCGCGCGTTTTCGCGTGTTCAAATAAGCGCGTCGTCCACCATCCAAGCCCCCGCTCGACGGGGGCTTTTTGTTGTCAGGCCAGCAGCGTCAGCTGCAGACCCGCCGCCTCCTCCACCACGCTCACCTGGCGCCAGTCCTGGATCAGGGTACTGATGTTCGGATCCAGCCGCTGCCGGCCCCCCACCTGTACCACGCGGCAACCCGCCCGCAGCGCACTGGTGATACCGGCCGACGCATCCTCGAACACCAGGCAATCGGCCGCCGCCAGCCCCAGACGCTCGGCCGCCAGCAGGTATGGCTCGGGATCCGGCTTGCCATGCACCACATCCTCGGCCCCCACCAGCAGGGCGGGCAATGGCAGAGCGGCGCTGCACAATCGATGACGGGCCACCCGCTGGCTGGCGGAGGTCACCAGCGCCCAGCGATCGCTCGGCAAACCTGCCAGCAGAGCCCGAGCCCCGGCGATGGCCTCCGCCTGGCCGGTGTGGTTGATCTCCAGCTCGTCGAGCAGGGCCACCTCCTGCGCCATGTCCAGTTGCGGGGCCAGTGCTCGGAGCACCTCTCGCGAGCGCACCCCGTGACACATGGCCAGCACCGGCTCGGGCGCCAGCTGATGACGGCGGCACCAGAGCCGCCATACCGTCTCCACTTCGCCGGTGGAGTGCACCAGGGTGCCATCCATGTCCAGCAGCAGGGCGCTGGCCCGCAGCACAAGCCGGCTCATGCGCCGACCCCGGCCAGGCCGGGTTCGCTCCCCGCCAGAATATCGCCGAAGGCCCGCCGCTGGGCCGCCTGTTCATAGCAGGCCAGCGCCTGTTCGGCATTGCTCGCCCAGACTTGCAAGGGGCCGACCGCAAAGCCCTGCTGCAGCAGACTGGTAAGCAGCTCCCCCGTCTCCGGCGCAGCCAGCGGCTGGGCCAGCACCAGGGTTCCCTTGATCAAAAACAGATAGCGTTC
Organism: Aeromonas sp. QDB34; assembly: GCF_027705405.1. Taxonomy (NCBI): domain Bacteria; kingdom Pseudomonadati; phylum Pseudomonadota; class Gammaproteobacteria; order Aeromonadales; family Aeromonadaceae; genus Aeromonas; species Aeromonas sp. QDB34. The sequence continues at coordinate 44,885 of NZ_JAPDBT010000005.1, forward strand.
GGCAGGCATGAGATGACTCCTTGTGACGGATCGGATGGGGCCAATGGGGCCCGCTACCAGACCATTAGAACAAGGCGGTTAGATAATTTATAATCACAAAATGGCCACTTTAGATAACCACATGGAATGAAATTCGATCTGAAGCAACTGCAGGCATTCGTCACCCTGGCCGACACCGCCAACTACCGGGAGGCTGCCAACCGGCTGTTCATCACCCAGCCGGCCCTCACCAAGCAGATCCAGGGGCTGGAGCAGACCCTCGGCAGTACCCTGTTCAACCGGGGTCGCCACGGCGCCGAACTGACCGCCATCGGCGCCCAGCTGCTCACCCAGGCGAGTGCCCTGGTCGAACACGGCAAGGGCTTTGAGCGCCATGCCATGGCGTTGGCCAGCGGCATCGCCGGGCGCCTCAAGATTGGTTTCGGCCTGTCGAGCTTCGCGCTGGCACCGGCATTGGTGGCCAGCTTCAAGCAGCAGGTGCCCGAGGTGATGGTGCATCTGCAGGACATGACCTCCGCCATCCAGCAGGAGCGGTTGCTGTCGGGCCAGCTGCAGCTCGGCTTCATGCGCCGGCCCCAGGCGCCGCAGTTGCAGGAACACAGACTGCTGACCGATCGGCTGGTGCTGGCGGTGCCAACCCTGATGACGCAGCCGGATCCGGCCGCCTTCGACGTGGAGCAGGCGCTGGCCAGCCAGCCCTTGCTGCAGATGGTCGGTCACCGTTGCCCCGGCCTCAGCCAGCAGATCGCCGGCTTCCTCGGCGCCAACCGGCTGACCGGCATGATCCAGGAGGCGGAGGATATCCAGACCCTGGTGGCGCTGGTGGCTGCCGGCATCGGCAACGCCATCCTGCCGCGCAGCGTCAGCTTCATCGCCGGCCCGGACGTCACCCTCTACCCCTTGTCCGGCCCCTGCTCCGAGTGGGAGATAAGCCTGGTGTGGAACCCGGAATTTGCCGATCCCATCCGCGATCGCTTCGTGCAGCTGGTCATCGATGCCCACCCGGCGCCGCAGCCAGCCCTGCCGGGTCGCTGATGCGATAGGTTCAGGGAGTCGATATCAGGGGGCAGGCGAGGTATCGCCATGGGGAGTGTGGCAATCGAGTATCAGGCGGCCGGCAGCGCGCTGCAGCTGACGCAGTGACAGCGATTCTTGCCCCCCTGCTTGGCCAGATAGAGCGCCATGTCGGCGGCGGTCAGCAGCTCCTCTTCCGAGACGCGAGCCTGCTGCGGCAACAGGGTGGCGATGCCGACGCTGGCGCTGAGTCTAAGCCCATCCGCCCCCGGGATCAGCAGCTCGCCGATGCCGACGCGAATGGCCTCCCCCATGCGGGAGGCGGCCTCGTCCCCGGTGTTGCCGAGGATCAGTGCAAATTCGTCGCCGCCAAAGCGGCACGGCAGATCGGTGGCCCGCTGGCAGAAGGTGCTCAGCAGCTGACCCACCTGCTGCAAGAAACCGTCCCCGACCTGATGGCCGAAGTGGTCGTTGCACAGCTTGAAGTTGTCCAGATCCAGCATGATGAAGGAGATGGGGGTCTGTTCGCGCATGCTGCGCCGCCACTCGTTGTGCAGAAAGCTGTTGAACAGCCGCCGGTTCGCCAGCCCGGTCAGCGGGTCGTGCAGGGAGAGGTAGGCCATGTCCAGCTCCTGCAGCTTGCGCTCGGTGACGTTGATGTGGCTGATGGTGTAGAACTCGACCTCGATACCGGGGATGGCGGAGACCCGCATCATGAACCAGTGCTGGGTATCCGGGCTGTGACAGGGGTACTCCAGATGAAAGTGCTGCTGCTCGTGGCGCAGTACCCGCCGGATCCCCTCGGCTGCCATCTGGGCCAGCGGCTCTACCGAGTTGTCGCACACCCTCAGATAGTTGACGCCCAGCCAGTCGTACTCCTCCGGCATGCCGTTCTGTTCGGCGAAGCTATTCCAGGCGAGATTGGTGTAGTGGATGACGCCATCCCGATCGATCACCGAGATCTGCTCCTCCAGCGAATTGAGCAATGCAGACAGGTATTGCGCCCGATCGGAGAAGTGAAACAGTGATCCCTGAAAATAGTCCGCCATGACCCTGCTCCTCACCCAACAACGACGCACCGCACCTGCCGCCACCACCAGCGTAATGCCGGCGTTCCGTCCATGACGAAGGGGCATCGGCGGCCATGGCCCGCCCCCGGCCTGCAAGATAAAGATAGATGATCAACCACTTGCACCCGCCCCACCCCTCGCTAGTAACTGCACCACTGGTTTTCACATGGAATGCCGTCACCTTCGCCGTCCATCTTGGTATTGGGGCAGTTTTGCAAAAACCAGGTCGCCTCCTCGCAGGAGGTCATCTGGGAGCAGTACTGCCGACCGTCGCACTGGCGGACGAAGGTGGGCGCCGCCTGCGGGCTGTCTGTGCTGTCCGCTGTCTGCTGACTGAAAGAAGAGCTTGGCGAAGGCGAGACCGACTCGGCCGAGAAGCGGGAGTAAATGGAGAAGATCCCGGCCAGCACCAGCAGCGGGATCAGCTTGCCACGCCAGTTGCTGCGGCGCCGATAGACGGGGCGCGGGCGTGCCCTGGCTGGCGTCGGCCGCTCCCCGGTCACAGCCTGTCTGCCCGCAGAGGGCGCGGGTTGGGCGCCTGCCAGCGACAGCGGCCTATCCGGAAAGAACACCTGCTCGGCCCTGGGTTTGCCATCCTGGCCGCAGCCAAGCTGATAGGAGACCCGCTCGCCAATCTTGGGCAGCGAGCCATCTGACTGCAGCGCCGAGATATGCACGAACAGCTCGGCTCCTTTCGGCTCGCCATCCCCCTGCTCGGGGGCGATAAAACCAAAGCCGCGCGCCTCGTTCCAGCGCACGATCCGTCCCTGATAACGCATGCCCTCATCCTTGTGGCCATCGATGCTCGCTTCATGTTGCCCAAAATGGCTGCGGCCCGACAGGGGGCCGCAGACAAAATGTCAAAACAGTGAGCAAGCTCCGCCTGCCGCCGGGATCAGGCCAGCTGGGCCACCTTGCAGATCTCGGCGATGCGGCCGAGCAAACGCAGCGAGGCATGGTGCTCATTGGCATCCGCCGCCGCGCAGGCATCCTCCAGGATGGTGATGGCGTAATCCCGATCATGCCCCTCCCGCGCTGCCGCCTGAATGGCCCAGCTGGTACTCACCCCGCACAGATAGAGGTGGTCGATGTGGTTGGCCCGCAGCGCCGGCTCCAACGCGGTGCCGTAGAAGGGGCTGACTCTGGGCTTGGTCAGCACCAGATCCCCTGGCTGCACGTCGAGGTCGGCGTGAAAGTCGGTGCCGCTGTCGCCAAGCGAGAGCGCCCCGAACTGGTGAGCCCGGCCAAACATGGGCGAGCCCTTGGGTTGCAGCAGATAGTGCGGGTCAAAACCCACCTTGATCAGCACCACCAGCCAGCCGTGGGCGCGGGCATGGGCCAGCGCCTGATTGGCGTGCACGATGGTGTCCTGTTCCAGCACATGAGCCGCCGAGGCGGCAATGCGCCCGTCCGGGTGGGCGATGTCGTTGATGAAATCGATCACCAGCAATGCCTTGTTCATGCTGCCTGCTCCCTCATGATGGCGCCGCGCGCCTTAAACCAGCCCCAGCGCATAGCGTAGCGCCATCTCCTTGAGCAGGCCCGCCTTGTCCGCCAGATTGAGGGCCAGGTTGCGCGCCAGCTTGAGCGGGCCTATCTCGTTGCTGAACACCCCGTAGAAGAGATCCATCCCCGACTGCATCAGCAGGTTGTCGGGGTGGCGGCGCCGCTCGTAGCGCCCGGCCAGCGCCAGCTGATGCCAGTCGGCGCCGGCCCCCTGCAGCAGATCGTTCCAGCAGGCCACGTCCTTGAAGCCGAGGTTGACCCCCTGACCCGCCAGCGGGTTGATGGTGTGGGCAGCATCGCCCAGCAGCACCACCCGGCCGGCGTGATAATCGTTGGCATGACGGCGCACCAGCGGGAAGCTCCCCTTGGCCGTCACGGCAAACCCGCCGAGCCGGCTCGGGAAGTGGCGGCGCACTTCGGTGGCGAGCGCCTCGTTGCTCATGGCGGCCAGCGCCCGGATGCGGGCCGGACTGTCATACCAGACCAGGGAGCCATGCTGGCCCGGCAGCGGCAGGAAGGCGCGCGGGCCGTGCGGGGTAAACTGCTGCCAGGTGATGTCTTCCTGTTCGAAGTCGGTGTCGATGTTGATCAGCATGCAGTGCTGGCGATACTCAAAGCGCGACACCCCGATGCCGGCCAGCTTGCGGGTGTGGGATTCGGCGCCGTCGCACGCCAGCACCCAGCGGGCGGCCAGCTCGCTGCCATCATCCAGGGTCAGCACCGCCTCGTCCACGCTCTGGCGCAGGCTCTTGACCGCCGCCGGGGTGTGGGTCTGGATGTTGGGGAAATCTTCCATGCGTCTGAGCAACGCCAGCTGCACCAGCCGGTTCTCGATGATGTAACCGAGCTGGGGCAGGCCGAGATCGGCGGCATTGAAGCGGGTGGCAAAACCGTCCAGCTCCCAGGTCTCCAGCCGGCGATAGGGGCACAGCCGCATCTGTTGCAGGTGCTGCCAGGCGCCGGCCTGCTCCAGCAGCGCCACCGAAGCCTGACTGATGGCGGAGACCCGCAGATCCAGCGGCTGCTCGGGGGCGTATTGCTCCGGCAGCCGGGTCTCGATGACCCGCACCGAGAGACCCTGCGCCGCCAGCAGACAGGCGGTGGCGGCGCCGACCATGCCGGCCCCGACGATGGCGATATCACACTGTTCCATAACTTGATTCCTGCAAGGGGTGAGCCCGGGCAAGGGGAAAACACAGCCGGACCGAATGATCACATGATACCGCAAGGGGCGCCGGGAAACAGTGAAGGGTGTGGAGAATTAGTGCGCCAAATCAAGGAGAAAGCCGATGCCGACAGGAAGCCCGCCGGCGGCGCTCCGGCCGTGGCCGGCTGGATATTCGCTAGGCAGTCTCCGGATTGCGGAGTAAAATGCCCGGTCCTTTGACCATGCCGCATTCAAAACAAGTCAAGAGAAGCAATGAGCAAAAAACTTCACATCAAAACCTGGGGTTGCCAGATGAACGAGTACGACTCGTCCAAGATGGCCGACCTGTTGGATGCCAGCAATGGCTACACGCTTACCGAAGAGCCCGAAGAGGCAGACGTTTTGCTGCTCAACACCTGCTCCATCCGCGAAAAAGCGCAGGAGAAGGTGTTTCACCAGCTGGGACGCTGGAAGAAGCTCAAGGCAAACAAACCCGGTCTGGTGATCGGCGTGGGCGGCTGCGTCGCCTCCCAGGAGGGGGACAACATCCGCACTCGCGCCCCCTATGTGGACATCGTCTTCGGCCCGCAGACCCTGCATCGCCTGCCCACCATGATCAAGCAGGTGCAGGAAGGGCGCGGTGCCCAGGTGGACGTCGCCTTCCCGGAAATCGAGAAGTTCGACAGCCTGCCCGAGCCGCGCGCCGAAGGGGCGACCGCCTTCGTCTCCATCATGGAAGGCTGTTCCAAATACTGCTCCTTCTGCGTGGTGCCCTACACCCGCGGCGAGGAGGTGAGCCGTCCGCTCGACGACGTGCTCTATGAAATCGCCCAGCTCGCCCAGCAGGGCGTGCGCGAAGTGAACCTGCTCGGCCAGAACGTCAACGCCTATCGGGGCCCGACCTTCGACGGCGGCATCTGCACCTTCGCCGAGCTGCTGCGGCTGGTGGCCGCCATCGACGGCATCGATCGCATTCGCTACACCACTAGTCACCCCATCGAGTTCACCGACGACATCATCGAGGTCTACAAGGATACCCCGGAAGTGGTCAGCTTCCTGCATCTACCGGTGCAGAGCGGCTCCGACCGTATCCTGACCATGATGAAGCGCCCGCACACCGTGCTTGAGTACAAGTCCAAGATCCGTCGCCTGCGCGCCGCCCGTCCCGACATCACCATCAGTTCCGACTTCATCGTCGGCTTCCCGAACGAGACGGACGAAGATTTCGAGGCCACCATGAAACTCATCGAAGAGATCAACTTCGACATGAGCTTCAGCTTCATCTACAGCCCGCGCCCCGGTACCCCGGCCGCCGACCTGCCCGATGATGTCGACATGGAGGTGAAGAAAGCCCGCCTGACCCGCCTGCAGCACGTCATCAACAACCAGTCGATGCAGATTGGCCGCGCCATGCTGGGCTCCACCCAGCGCATCCTGGTGGAAGGGCCCTCCAAGCTCGACCCCATGCAGCTGTGCGGTCGCACCGAGAACAACCGGGTGGTCAACTTCGAGGGCCCGCATACCCTGATCGGCGGCTTTGCCGACGTGGAGATCACCGAGGTGCGGCCCAACTCCCTGCGCGGCAAATTCCTGCGCGGCGAGAACGAGATGAACCTGCGCATCGCCACCGCCCCGAGCGAGATCCTCGCCCGTCGCCCGGACAACGTACCGGACCCGCTGGGCGTAGCCGCCTTCACTCCCCACTAATCTGTTCACCCCATCCGGCCCCGGCCGGATGGGATCGCGTCAAGACGAGGACACTTTGAGCCGACACATCTCGACCCTGAATCTGCATCTGGAACCCGCCGACAACCAGCGTCTCGCCAGTCTGTGCGGTCCGTTCGATGACAATGTCAAACAGCTGGAACGCCGCCTCGGCGTCGAGATCAGCTACCGCGACAACCACTTCCAGCTGCTGGGCAAGCAGGCCCAACTGGATGCCGCTGCCGTCATCATCAAGCACCTTTATGTGGAAACCCAGCCGCTCAAGGGTGGCAAGGTGAGCGACATCACCCCCGACATGGTCCATCTGGCCATTCAGGAGTCGCGGGTGCTGGAGCAGGATGACGAGCCGGCGCCGAGCATCCCTTACGGCAAGGAGGTGACGGTCAAGACCAAGCGCGGCCTCATCAAGCCGCGCAGCCCCAACCAGGCCCAGTACATCGCCAATATCGTGCGCCACGACATCTGCTTTGGCATAGGCCCTGCCGGGACCGGCAAGACCTATCTGGCGGTAGCGGCGGCGGTGGACGCGCTGGAGCGTCAGGAAATTCGCCGCATTCTGCTGACCCGCCCGGCGGTGGAAGCGGGCGAGAAGCTTGGTTTCCTGCCCGGCGATCTCTCCCAAAAGGTCGACCCTTACCTGCGCCCGCTCTACGACGCCCTGTTCGAGATGCTGGGCTTTGAGCGGGTGGAGAAGCTGATGGAGCGCAACATCATCGAGGTGGCGCCGCTCGCCTACATGCGAGGCAGAACCTTGAATGACGCCTTTATCATCCTGGACGAGGCCCAGAACACCACCACCGAGCAGATGAAGATGTTCCTGACCCGCATCGGCTTCAACTCCAAGGCGGTGGTGACCGGCGACATCACCCAGGTAGACCTGCCCCGCAACCAGAAGTCGGGCCTGCGCCACGCGCTGGAAGTGCTGCAGGACGTCGACGGCCTGTCGTTCAACTTCTTCGAATCCAAGGACGTGGTGCGCCACCCGGTGGTGGCCCGCATCGTGCAGGCCTACGAGGCGTTCGATGCCAAACAGGCGGCCGACAAAGTCGCCCCCCACACCAGCAAAGAGAGTGCCCAATGAGCGTGACCCTGGATCTGCAACTGGCCAGTGCCAGCACCGACGGCCTGCCGAGCGAGGCCCAGTTGCAGGGCTGGCTCGACGGCACCATTCTCGGCTTCCAGCAGGAGGCTGAAGTGACGGTGCGTATCGTCGACGAGGCGGAGAGCAACGAGCTCAACCTCACCTATCGCGGCAAGGACAAGCCCACCAACGTGCTCTCCTTCCCGTTCGAGGCCCCACCCGGCCTGGAGCTGCCGCTGCTCGGCGATCTGGTGATCTGCCGCCAGGTGGTGGAGCACGAAGCCGCCGAACAGGGCAAGCCGCTGATGGCCCACTGGGCCCACATGGTTGTGCACGGCAGTCTGCATCTGCTAGGTTATGACCATATCGAGGATGACGAGGCCGAAGAGATGGAAGCGCTCGAGCGCGACATCATGCAGGAGCTCGGTTTCGCCGATCCTTATCTGAACGACGAAGAGTAAAGAACCGGATGGTCATCGTCTTGAAACAGCCGATGCCCATCCTCATATAGCCACAACGATTTCAAGTGTGTTCATACGAGTAACCAAGAGAGAAAATGACCGACGATCACCCTAGTACCGGCTCGCCGAAGAAAACCTGGCTCGACAAACTCAGCCAACTCTTCCAGGGCGAGCCAAAAGACCGCAACGATTTGGTGGAAGTGATAGCCGACGCCGAAGAGCGCGATCTCATCGATCAGGACACCAAGGACATGATCGAGGGCGTGCTCGAAATTGCCGAGCTGCGCGTACGCGACATCATGATCCCCCGCTCCCAGATGGTGACCATCGAGAAATCCCAGCCAGTGGACGAGATCCTGCCGGTGATCATCGAGTCGGGTCACTCCCGCTTCCCGGTGATCAACGAAGACAAGGATCACGTGGAGGGCATCTTGCTCGCCAAGGATCTGCTGCCGTTCGGGTTTGGCGGCCACCACGCCAGCGAACCGCTGCAGCTGGAGAAGATCCTGCGTCCCACGGTGATCGTCCCCGAGAGCAAGCGGGTCGACCGTCTGCTCAAAGAGTTTCGTGAAGAGCGCTACCACATGGCCATCGTGGTGGACGAGTTCGGCGGCGTCTCGGGTCTGGTGACCATCGAGGACATCCTCGAGCTCATCGTCGGCGAGATCGACGACGAATTCGACGACATCGAGGATGAGCCGGACGAGATCCGCCGTATCAGCAAGCGGGTGTTCGCCGTCAGCGCCCTCACCGAGATCGAAGATTTCAACGACTTCTTCGGCACCCAGTTCAGTGATGAAGAGGTGGATACGGTGGGCGGTCTGGTGATGCACGCTTTCAGCCACCTGCCCAAGAAGGGCGAGGAGATCGAGCTGGAAGGCTACCTGTTCAAGGTGATGCACGCCGACAAGCGCCGCCTGCAGCAGCTGCAGGTGAAGATCCCCGACAACCATGTCGCGGCCCAGTCCGAGGCCCAATAAGCCTTGCTCCGTGCCAACAGCGCCCCGCCCGTCGGGGCGCTGTTCGTTTGAGCGCACACCACCTCTGCTTCCCACGAGTCACAGGGCCCGTCATCGCCCTTTTATTCCCTCGCTTCGGACCGTCGGCCGGGAGGCTCGCCGTTGACCGCCTTTACGGGTTAAGATACCGGCCACTCAACCCATTGCAGTTCAATCCGAGCCTTATCGCCCGTGAAATTACAGCCCGTGAAATCAAAACTCCTGACCAGCCTGTTTGCCATGGCCAGTGGCGCCATCGCCGTGCTCGCCTTCTCGCCCTTCAACTACTGGCCGCTGGTGATCCCCTCCCTGCTCGGTCTCTACGCCCTGCTGGACAAGGCCAACCCCAAGCAGGCGGCCTGGCGCGGCTTTGGCTACGCCATGGGGCTGTTTTTGCCGGGGCTGTGGTGGATCCACGTCAGCATGACCATGTTCGGCGGCATTCCGCTGCCGGTGGCCTTCGTGCTGCTGGCCGGGCTGTCGGCCTATCTGGCGCTCTACCCGACCCTGGCCTGCTGGGCCTTTGCCCGCTTCTTCAGCGGTCGCCACTGGAGCCGCTGGCTGCTCGCCTTCCCGGCGCTCTGGCTGATGGCCGACTGGCTGCGCGGCTGGGTGATGACCGGCTTCCCTTGGCTCTGGTTCGGCTACAGCCAGATCGATGGGCCGCTCAAGGGCTTTGCCCCCATTCTCGGCGTGCAGGGCATCACCCTGGCACTGCTGTTGACCGCCTCCGCCCTATGGCTGCTGTGGCAGAGCCGCAAGCCGGCCTGGCTGCTGGTACCGGTGGCCCTGGTGGGCGCCGCCCAGGGGCTGATGCAGCTCAACTGGGTGACCCGCGGTGAACCCGTCAAGGTGGCGCTGGTGCAGGGCAACATCGAGCAGTCCCTCAAGTGGGATCCGGAGGCGCTGGTGCCGACCGTGCGCAAGTATCAGGATCTCAGCCGCGAGAACCAGGACGCCGACATCATCGTCTGGCCGGAATCGGCCATCCCGGCCATCGAGAAGGAGATGGGCAACTATCTGGAGAGCCTGGACAAGGCGATGAAGGTGAACGATACCGGCCTGCTGGCGGGGATCATCCACTACGATCTCGAGCAGCAGCGCTTCTTCAATACCGTGCTCGGCATGGGGGTGCAGGATGCGGAAGGCAAGGAGTCCTACTACTACCAGCACAAGAACCGTTACTACAAATACCACCTGCTGCCCATCGGCGAGTTCGTGCCTCTTGAAGATCTGCTGCGTCCCATCGCACCCTTCTTCAACCTGCCCATGTCCTCCTTCAGCCGCGGTGACGAGGTGCAGCCGAACCTGATCGCCAAGGGGCTCAAGTTTGCCGCCGCCATCTGCTACGAGATCATCTTCCCGGACGAGGTGCGCCGCAACGTGCAGCCGGATACCGACTTCCTGCTGACCGTCTCCAACGACGCCTGGTTCGGCACCAGCATCGGCCCCTGGCAGCACATGGAGATCGCCCGCATGCGTGCCCTCGAGCTGGCCCGCCCGCTGCTGCGCGACACCAACACCGGCATCACCATCGTCACCGAGACTGACGGCAGCATCATCGCCCAAATCCCGCAGTTCGAGGCCGGCGTGCTGCGCACCGAGGTGCGTCCCGCCCACGGCGAGACCCCCTACCTGCGCTTTGGCAGCTGGCCCATGTATGGCATCGCCGCCCTGCTGCTGGCGCTGGGACTGGGGCTGCGCCCCCGCGCCCACCCCTGGGCGCGCAAGGGCTGACCCAGTCGTACAACCCGATAAATAAGAGAGGCGCCCAAGGGCGCCTCTCTTCTGTTCAGTCTGATACCCGATCAGAACCTGTTCAGGCTCTGTAACGAGAGGTCGTCAGCAAGGTGAAGAGCAGCGCAGGAACCGGAGCGTATAGATATACGTGAGGATTCCGAGCAGCACATGAGCCTTGATCACGGCCTCGCAGCAAGAGCGTGGGCAGATTCTCAGGGAGAGAGCGGCTCACGGTGATACTCATCGGCCCCGCACTCGGGGCAGGTGCCTAGCTGTTCGGGATGCAGCACGGTATGGCGCCACTCGCAGTGATCGCACACCAAGACCCCGAGCCCCACCCAGTCGCCGGCCCGGTAGACGCCCTTGTGCTCCAGCTCGTCCGCCAGCTCCTGCCACTCTACCTGGGTGCGGTCGGTCACATCCGCCAGCCATGACCAGGCGGTGTCTTTGAGTGCCAGCATGAAGGCGGACTCCTCCACCTGCTCATCCTTGCGCCCCTCGTCATAGTTGCCCAGATCCCGCTTCACATACTCGGCGATCAGCGCCAGCTCGTCCTGGGTCAGATCCCCGGCCGCCTCCAGATAGGCCTGCACCTTGGCGATCATCCGGTTGAGGCGCTCCCCCTGGAACTGTTCTGTCTCTTGCCACTGCTTTTGCAGCTCGGCAATGAAGGCTTCGTACCCTTTTTGACGTTTGTCCATGGCCGTTACTCCTCTACTGAACCCTGATCAGGCCCGGCTTAAGGCCCGAGGGACGCTGGCGGTTGTTGCCGCCGCAGGATATGGGTATTCTATTGCGATTTCCCAGCTGATTTATCTATCCATTTCACAGATCCGGATGTCACCAATGCAAGAGCAATACGTTCCCCAATCCATAGAACCAGCAGTGCAAAAGCACTGGGATGCCAAGAAAACCTTCAAGGCGGTGGAGAAAGTAGACAAGGAAAAGTTCTACTGCCTCTCCATGTTCCCCTATCCGTCTGGTCGTCTACACATGGGGCACGTTCGCAACTACACCATAGGTGATGTGATCTCCCGTTATCAACGCCTCAATGGCAAGAACGTGCTGCAACCCATCGGTTGGGACGCATTCGGCCTGCCGGCGGAAAACGCCGCCATCAAGAACAACACGGCACCGGCGCCCTGGACCTACGAAAACATCGAATACATGAAGAACCAGCTGAAGATGCTGGGTCTGGGTTATGACTGGGATCGCGAGCTGGCCACCTGCAAGCCGGACTACTACCGCTGGGAACAGTGGTTCTTCACCAAGCTCTACGAGAAGGGTCTGGTCTACAAGAAGACCTCCTCCGTCAACTGGTGCCCGAACGACATGACCGTACTGGCCAACGAGCAGGTTGTCGACAACTGCTGCTGGCGCTGTGACACCCCGGTGGAGCAGAAAGAGATCCCCCAGTGGTTCATCAAGATCACCGACTACGCCGAAGAGCTGTTGAACGACATCGACAACCTCGAAGGCTGGCCTGAGATGGTCAAGACCATGCAGCGCAACTGGATTGGCCGCTCCGAAGGGGTCAACATCAGCTTCGCCATCGAGGGTCAGGCTGAGCAGCTGGAGGTCTACACCACCCGTCCGGACACCTTCATGGGCGTTACCTATGTCGGTATCGCCGCCGGCCACCCGCTGGCGCTGCAGGCCGCCGAGAGTAACCCCGAGCTAGCCGCCTTTATCGAAGAGTGCAAGAACACCAAGGTGGCCGAGGCCGAGCTCGCCACCATGGAGAAGAAGGGCATGGCCACCGGCCTCTACGCCATTCACCCGCTGGATGGCCGCAAGGTGCCGGTCTGGGTCGCCAACTTCGTGCTGATGAACTACGGCACCGGCGCCGTGATGGCGGTACCGGGCCACGACCTGCGTGACCATGAGTTCGCCACCAAGTACGGCCTCGAGATCAAGCCGGTCATCAAGCCGGTCGATGGCGAGCTGCCGAACGTGATCGACGCCGCCTACACCGACAAGGGCGTGCTGTTCAACTCCGGCGAGTTCGACGGCCTCGAGTTCCAGCCGGCATTCGATGCCATCGCCAGCAAGCTGGAGAGCCTTGGCTGTGGCAAGCGCACCGTCAACTTCCGTCTGCGCGACTGGGGTGTCTCCCGTCAGCGCTACTGGGGTGCCCCCATCCCGATGCTGACCCTGGCTGACGGCACAGTCGTGCCGACCCCGGAAGATCAACTGCCGGTACTGCTGCCGGAAGACGTGGTGATGGACGGCATCCAGAGCCCGATCAAGGCCGACGCCGAGTGGGCCAAGACCACTTACAACGGCCAGGACGCGTTCCGCGAGACCGATACCTTCGACACCTTTATGGAGTCCTCCTGGTACTACGCCCGCTACTGCTCCCCGGACTACGACAAGGGCATGCTGGATCCGGCGGCTGCCAACCATTGGCTGCCGGTGGATCAGTACATCGGCGGCATCGAGCACGCCTGTATGCACCTGCTCTACGCCCGCTTCTTCCACAAACTGCTGCGTGATGCGGGCCTCGTGAACAGCGACGAGCCGTTCAAGCGCCTGCTCTGCCAGGGCATGGTGCTGGCCGACGCCTTTTACTACAAAGACGAGAAGGGCGGCAACGTCTGGGTCAGCCCGACCGACGTCAAGGTGGAGCGTGACGAGAAAGGCCGCATCACCAAGGCCGTCGACAATGAAGGCCGTGAAGTGATCCACTCCGGCATGACCAAGATGTCCAAGTCCAAGAACAACGGCATCGACCCGCAGCTGATGGTGGAGCGTTACGGCGCCGATACCGTGCGTCTGTTCATGATGTTCGCCTCGCCGGCCGAGATGACCCTGGAGTGGTCAGACTCCGGCGTCGAGGGTGCCCAGCGCTTCCTGCGCCGTCTGTGGCGCATCACCTTCGAGCACGTCAGTGCCGGGGCGGCTCTCGCACTGAATGTGGCGGCACTCAGCGTCGACCAGAAAGCCGTGCGCCGCGAGCTGCACAAGACCATCGCCAAGGTGAGCGACGACGTGGGTCGCCGTCAGACCTTCAACACCGCCATCGCCGCCATCATGGAGCTGATGAACAACCTGGCCAAGCTGGGCAGCGACGAGCAGGATCGCGCCCTGATGCAGGAAGCGCTGGAAGCGGTCGTGGTCATGCTCTACCCCATCACCCCGCACATCGGCTTCGAGCTGTGGAAGATGCTGGGCAAGGGCGACGACGTGGATCACGCCACCTGGCCGGTGGCCGACGAAGCGGCCATGGTCGAGACCGAGAAGCTGGTGGTGGTGCAGATCAACGGCAAGATGCGCGGCAAGCTGACCGTGCCGGCCGAGATCAGCCAGGCCGACGTCGAGAAGCTGGCCATGGCCGATGCCTCGGTACAGAAGTTCACCGACGGCCTGACCGTGCGCAAGGTGATCTACGTGCCGGGCAAACTGCTCAACATCGTGGCCAACTGATGCCATACCGCCTGGCCATGCAGACTGACCGTCTGGTTGCCAGGCGGTAACAGCAAACGGATGATAACGGCGGGCCCTGCGCCCGCCGCTCTTCACTTCATGCAAAGAGGATTTTCTATGGGCACCACCCTCACTCGCTGGCTGACCATACTGCTGACCGGTCTGCTGCTGCAGGCCTGCGGTTTTCAGATGCGCGGCACCGCCATCCCGCCCGAGTTGATGACCATGAAGGTGGTCGGTGACAACAAGAGCGACTTCTATCGGCTGGTCACCACCCGCCTCAAGGCGGCCGGCGTGCAGCTCGCCGACAAGGAGGGCATCCCGGTGCTGACCCTGTCCGGCGTCGGCAGCACCAGTCAGGTCGCTTCCGTCGACTCCATCGGCCAGGCCCGTGAATACGTGCTGGGCTACAACACCCAGTTCACCGTCTCCATGCCGGGCAAACCGACCCAGGTCTTCCCCATCGCCTTCAACCGCAGTTTCCTGAACAAGCCGGACGCGGCGCTCGCCTCCTCCCGCGAGCAGGAGCAGCTCGGCAAGGAGATGCAGGAGCAGGCCGCCAACCTGGTGATCCGCCAGCTCAGCCAGGTCAAGTTCTGATGCAAGTATCTTGATGAGAGTACGTTGATGAGAGTCTATCCCGAGCAGTTTGCGGATCACCTCAAAGCAGGGCTCAAGCCCTGCTATCTCATTTTTGGGGACGAGCCCTTGCTCAAGCTGGAGGCCATCGACGCCGTGCGCCAGGTGGCGCGCAAACAGGGTTTCGACGAGCGCCACAGCTTCGTGGTGGAGCAAGGGCTGGACTGGAATCAGGTCTACGATGCCTGCCAGGCCATGAGTCTGTTCTCGGCCCGCCAGATCATCGAGCTGGAGCTGCCGGCCAAGGTCGACAAGGAGTTGGCCGCCCGCATCAGCGAGATCGGCAAACAACTGCACCCCGACCTGCTGCTGGTGCTGAGCGGTAATCGCCTCAACCAGACCCAGATGAAGGCAGCCTGGTTCGACAAGCTGAGCCAGAGCGGCACCTATGTACCGGTCAACCACCCCGAGCCCCGCTTCTTTCCGCGCTGGATGAGCGCCCGCTTCCAGCGCTTCGGCCTCAAGGCGCTGCCGGATGCGGTCAACTTCATGTGCCACTCCTACGAGGGCAACCTGCTGGCTGCCAGCCAGGAGATCGAGAAGCTGACCCTGCTCTCGCCGCCCCAGCCCATCAGCGTCGCCTATCTGCAGGAGACCATCATCCGCCACGCCCACTTCACCCCGTTCCAGCTCATCGACACCCTGCTGGAAGGGAAGGTGAACCGGGCCCAGCGCATCCTGCTGGCCCTGCGCGCCGAGGGCACCGAACCCGGCATGCTGGCCTGGACCCTGTGCCGCGAGCTGGAGCAGCTCACCGAACTGGCGCTGGCGGCCAGGGCCGGTCAGCCGCTGGTGGAGCACTTCTCCCGCCTGCGCATCTGGCAGAGCCGCCAGCAGCTCATTCAACAGGCACTGACCCGGCTGCCCTTCGCCAAACTGCAGCAGTTGTGGCAACTGATGGCCCGGCTCGACGACGCCCAGCGTCGCTTCGATACCGAGCAGGCCTGGCTGATGCTGCAGACCCTCGCCCTCGGTTTTCGCGATGGCACCCCCTTGCCGCTGGCGGGATCTGACGCATGATCCAGCCCGTCGACATCCCGGCCGTCACCGGAGGAAGCCCATGTTGAAACCGCCCATCGGCATTCTGGGGGGGACGTTCGATCCCATCCACATCGGTCACCTGCGCCCGGCCATCGAGGCCCGCGACGCCCTGGGCCTGGCCGAAGTGCGCCTGCTGCCGAACCATATTCCGCCCCACCGGGCCAGCCCCTTCTGCTCCAGTGAGCAGCGCCTGGCCATGGTCGCCCTGGCTGCGGCGGAAAACCCGGGCTTCGTGGTGGATGAGCGGGAGCTCAAGCGGGATACCCCCTCCTGGACCATCGACACCCTTATCGAGCTGCGTCATGAACTGCCGGACACTCCGCTCTGCTTTTTGATGGGGATGGACTCCCTGCTCGGCCTGCCGAGCTGGCACCGCTGGCAGGAGCTACTCGATTACGCCCACCTGGTGGTGAGTACCCGCCCCGGCTGGCAGCCGGACTACCCGGCCGAGGTAGCCGAGCTGCTGGCCCGCCACCAGAGCTGGCAGGTGGCGGATCTGCACCTGCTGCGCCACGGCCGCATCTGGCTGGCGGACAATCTGCCGGTCGAGCTGTCGGCCACCCGCCTGCGGGCGCTGCTGGCGACGGGCGCGGATCCCCGCTATCTGCTGCCGCCGTCGGTGGCACAATACATCTGCCAGCAGGGACTGTACCGGCCGGCATGAACCCGATCACTGCCGGCGGTTGTCCGGCACGGATCGCGCACTATAGTGATCAACAGGGGGCGAGTTTGCCAAGCGGGCACGGCCCCTGTTCCACTCCCCTTCGCCGCACTGGGAAACGGGAGTGACCATGATATAATCCGCCGCCCTCACGCCGTGAAAGCGCGCCGGAATACAGGAGAGACTCATTGCAAGGTCAAGAATTGCATGCCTTTATCGTCGACAAGATCGATGACATGAAAGGCCGCGACATCATCACCCTCGATGTACGCGGCAAATCCAGCATCACCGACACCATGATCGTCTGTTCCGGCAACTCCAGCCGTCACGTCAGCGCCATCGCCCACCATCTGGCCAGCGAGGCCCGCCATGCCGGGCTCGATCTGCTGAGCGTGGAAGGCCAGCTCACCGGCGAGTGGGTACTGGTGGATCTGGGATCGGTGATCGTGCACGTGATGCAGGATGAGCATCGCGACTTCTACCAGCTGGAAAAACTCTGGAGCGGCACCGCTCAAGTGAACGCGCAATAACCGAGTACAAGTGTAATAAACGATGAAGATCCAGTTGATTGCGGTGGGCACCAAGATGCCCGCCTGGGTAGAGCATGGCTTCGAAGAGTATCGTCGTCGTTTCCCCAAAGACATGCCGTTCGAGCTGGTCGAGATCGGCGCCGGCAAACGTGGCAAAAATGCCGACATCCCCCGCATTCTGCAAAAAGAGGGGGAAGCCATGCTGGCGGCGGCCGGTCGTTCGCGTATCGTGACCCTGGATATTCCCGGCAAACCCTGGACCACCGAGCAGCTCGCCGTGCAGCTGGAAGCCTGGAAGCTGGATGGCCGCGACGTGGCCCTGCTGGTGGGCGGCCCTGAAGGGCTCTCGCCCGAGTGCAAGGCTGCCGCCGAGCAGAGCTGGTCGCTGTCGCCGCTGACCCTGCCCCACCCGCTGGTGCGGGTGCTGGTGGCCGAGAGCCTCTATCGCGCCTGGAGCATTACCACCAATCATCCGTATCACAGAGAGTGAACCATGCACTATTCCAGCATTCCCCTCTCGACCCAGAATCACAGAGCGTGAGCATGCACATCTGCACCCCGTTTCTCATCTGCTCGACAGTCATAAGGTAGCGGCATGCTGAAGAATCGCATCGAGATGCGCGACCACAGCGCCGAGGGTCGCCTCTTCTTCCGACGTACCCTGGTCGCCTACATCGGCATGATAGTGCTGATGCTGGTGCTGCTGGGCAATCTCTATTACCTGCAGGTCGAGTCTTACGACACCTACCAGACCCGCTCCAACGACAACCGCATCCGAGTGGTGCCGGTGGCGCCGCCGCGCGGCCTCATCTATGACGCCAACGGCGTGCTGCTGGCGGAGAACCGCCCGGTCTACAGCCTGGAGATAGTGCCGGAAGAGACCAAGGATCTGGAGAGGACCGCCGACGAGCTGATCGCCCTGCTGAAGCTGCCGGAGGGCACCAAAGAGAAGTTCCTGGCCGAGGTCAAGCGCCAGCGCCGCTTCAAGCCGGTGGCCCTGTTCGAGAAGCTGACCGAGTATCAGGTCGCCCTCTTCTCGGTCAACCAGCACAACTACCCCGGGGTCAGCATCGAGGCCTACCTCAAGCGCTACTACCCGTTCGGTGACACCCTCACCCATGCGCTGGGTTATGTGGCCAAGATCAACACCCGCGACGTGGAGCGCCTCGACAAGGAAGACAAGCTCGCCAACTATGCCGCCACCAAGGACATCGGCAAGCAGGGGGTGGAGAAGTACTACGAGGATCAGCTGCACGGCGTGGCGGGCTACCAGGAGGTCGAGGTCAACAACCGCGGCCGGGTGGTGCGTACCCTCAAGTTCCAGCCGCCCGAGCCCGGCAAGGATATCTACCTCAACATCGACATCCGCCTGCAGCTCAAGGCGCAGGAGTTGCTGGCCGGTCGCCGGGGCGCCATCGTGATGATGGATCCCAATACCGGCGCCATTCTGGCCATGGAGTCGAGCCCGAGCTACGACCCCAACCTGTTCGTGACCGGCATCTCCAGCGCCAACTACTCGGCGCTGCTCAACGATCCGGCAAGGCCGCTGGTGAACCGCACCACCCAGGGCATCTATGCCCCCGCTTCCACCGTCAAGCCCATGATGGCGGTGATGGGGCTCAACGAGGGGGCCATCACCCCCAACTACCGCTACTTCGGCGGCCCCAGCTTCTCCATCCCCGGCACCACCAAGAAGTTTCGCGACTGGCGCCGCTGGGGTCACGGCTGGCTCGACGTCTACCGCGCCATCGAAGTGTCGGCAGATACCTACTTCTACGATCTCGCCTACCGGGTCGGCATCGACAAGATCAACAACTACATGACCAAGTTCGGCTTCGGTCAGTACAGCGGCGTCGATCTGTACGAGGAGACCAAGGGAGTGATGCCGTCGCGCGACTGGAAGATGGCCCGCTGGCGCCAGCCCTGGTATCAGGGTGACACCATCTCCATCGGCATCGGCCAGGGCTACTGGAGCGCCACCCCGATCCAGCTGGCCAAGGCCATCAGCATCCTGACCCAGAACGGCCACGACGTGACGCCGCACCTGCTCAAGAGCACCGCCTCCATCGATGGCGTGGTCAATGCCCCCATCAACCCGAACATGGCCATCCAGACCAAGAGCGACAGCTACTGGCAGGTGGCCAAGGACGGCATGTGGCGGGTCATCAACGGTCACGAGGGAACGGGTCGGCGCGCCTTTGCCAACACCCCCTACAAGGCGGCAGGCAAGTCCGGTACCGCCCAGGTGGTGGGGCTGAAAGAGAACCAGGTCTACAACGCGGCCACCACCAAGGTGGAGCACCGCGACAACGCCCTGTTCGTCTCGTTCGCCCCGTTCGAAGCACCCAAGGCGGTGGTCGCCCTGGTACTGGAAAACGCCGGTGGCGGCAGCAGCATGGCCGCCCCGGTGGCCCGCCAGATGCTGGATGCCTACCTGCTGCCGCCGGAGCCGCAACTGCCGCCGGCGCCGGTCAAGAAGCCCCAATCTGAAGAGGTCGCTCCTCATGAGTAATTCCGCTCGCCAGCAGAGCATCTGGTACAAGCTGCACATCGACTTGCCGCTGCTGCTCGGCCTGCTGACCCTGATGTCCCTCTCCATGGTGGTGCTCTACTCCGCCTCCGGCCAGGACGTCGACTCCATCGTGCGCCAGCTGGTGCGCGGCGGGCTGGCGTTCGCCCTGATGATCGGCATGGCCCAGCTGCCCCCCTCCCTCTATGCCCGCTGGTCGGTGCCGCTGTTCGTGGTGGTGGTGCTGCTGCTGGTCGCGGTGGACGTGTTCGGTCATATCGGCAAGGGGGCCCAGCGCTGGCTGGACCTCGGCTTCATGAAGTTTCAGCCCTCCGAGGTGATGAAGCTCTCCATGCCCATCATGGTGGCCGCCTGGCTCAGCCGCCACTCGCTGCCACCCAAGTTCAGCCACCTGGTGCTGAGTCTCATCATGGTGCTGCTGCCCACCCTGCTGATCGCGGCCCAGCCTGACCTTGGCACCTCCATCCTGGTGGCCGCCTCCGGCTTCTTCGTCATCTTCCTGGCGGGGATCAGCTGGTGGCTGATCGGGCTGGCGGTGCTGCTGATCTGCGCCTTCATGCCGGTGCTCTGGTTCTTCCTGATGCACGACTACCAGCGCCAGCGGGTGCTGATGCTGCTGGACCCTGAGAAGGACCCGCTCGGTCGCGGCTATCACATCATCCAGTCCAAGATAGCCATCGGCTCCGGCGGCGTGTTCGGCAAGGGCTGGCTGCAGGGCACCCAGTCCCAGCTCGAGTTCCTGCCCGAGCGCCACACCGACTTCATCTTCGCGGTGTTCAGCGAGGAGTTCGGCCTGGTGGGCGTGGCCCTCCTGCTGGTGATCTACCTCTACATCATCAGCCGCTGTCTGTTCATCTCCATGCAGGCCCAGAACAGCTTCGAGCGCCTGCTGGGCGGTGCCCTGACCCTCACCTTCTTCGTCTACGTGTTCGTCAACATGGGTATGGTGAGCGGCATACTACCCGTGGTGGGGGTCCCCCTGCCGCTGGTGAGCTACGGCGGCACCTCCATGGTGACCCTGATGGCCGGCTTCGGCATCCTGATGTCCATCCAGACCCACAGAAGGCTGCTGGCATGATGAGGTGGATATATTCTGCCGGTGGTAGCGGCCCCCTGCCGCTGGTGAGCTATGGCGGCACCTCCATGGTGACCCTGATGGCAGGCTTCGGCATCCTGATGTCCATTCAGACCCATAGAAGGCTGCTCGCCTGATGCGACTGGCCGGTTTGCTGCTCTCTCTCGTTGCCCTCACAGCAACGGCGGCCGTCGAGCCCCCGGGGCTCGCCCGGCTCGCCGAGCAGCAACAAGTGCCACTGGCCGAGCTGCAGGCCGCCGCGGCCCAGGCCAGCTTGCGCCAGGAGGTGCTCGACACCATCAGCCGCCCCTGGGAAGCCAAACCCTGGCACCGCTACCGGCCACTGTTCATCACCCCGGAGCGGATCCGGGATGGTGTCGACTTCTGGCAACGCCACGCCGCCACCTTGAAGCGGGCCGAACAGACCTACCAGGTGCCGGCGTCGCTCATCGTCGCCATCATCGGTATCGAGACTTTCTACGGCCGCCAGATGGGCCGCCATCCGGTACTCGACAGCCTCTATACCCTGGGCTTCCACTACCCGGAACGGGCAGACTTCTTTGCCAAGGAGTTTGCCCAGCTGGTGCTGCTTGCCCGGGAAGAGAAGTGGCCACTCACCCGCCTGAAGGGCTCCTATGCCGGCGCCATGGGCATGGGTCAGTTCATGCCCTCCAGCTATCGCCACTACGCAGTCGATTTCGACGGCGACGGCAAGCGCGATCTGTTCGCCAACCCGGTGGATGCCATCGGCAGCGTTGCCCACTATTTTGCCGAGCACCAGTGGCGCTGGGGGGAGTCACCGGTCGAACCCGCCTTGATCGGGCTGGCGCCAGTGGGTACCCTGCTGGGGCCTGCCCCCGAGCTGACCCAGACCTGGGCCGAGCTGGCCACCGCAGGCATTGAACTCGCCACCCCGCTGGCACCCGATACGCCGGTGAAACTGCTGGCATTGGAACAGGCCGATGGACCGGAATACTGGGTCGCGCGCCACAATTTTTATGTGATCACCCGCTATAACCGCAGCCCGCTCTATGCGATGGCGGTGCATCAACTCAGTCAAGCAATCCAGGACGCGTATGCATTACAGCCACAAACTTCTCCCGCTCAGCCTGACCTTGTTGCTGGCCGCCTGTAGCAGCCAGCCGGAGCAGCTTCCCCCGCCTCCCGAACCGATCCAGCCGGAAAAACCCCAGGTCATCGAGATCCCGCAGGCCACCGGTGCCATCCCGCGCCCCGAGCCCCTGAGCGCCAGCGGCAACCGGGATTACTGGATAGGCAAGCAGAAGAACGAGGTGTGGCGCGACATCAAGCACTACAGCGAAGAGGGCACTGCCAGCTGGCTGGCGCAGGATCTGGACGGCCAGAAGACCGCCAACGGCGACGTGCAGGACAGCAAACTGTTCAGCGCCGCCCACCGCAACCTGCCGCTGCCAAGCTATGTGCGGGTCACCAACCTGGACAACGGGCTGGAGACCATAGTACGCGTCAACGATCGCGGCCCCTTCGGCAGCGAGCGGCTGATCGATCTCTCCCATGCCGCGGCCAAGCAGCTGGAGATGGTGGAAGGGGGCGAGGCTCGGGTGCGGATCGAGCTCATCAACGACACCCCGGACCAGATGGTGATCATGGCCCCCATGAAGCCCATCGAGATGACGCCGACCACGCCGGCGGCCGCGGCCCCTGCTGCTCAGGACGGCTTCGTCGGTCAGCCCACCGAACTGGCCATGGCCACACCGGCCGCCGAACCGGCCCCCGTCAAGGCTCCAGTCACCAAACCTGCCAAACCGGCAGCGGCCAAGGCGGCCACGCCCGCCAGCAGCGGCGAGGGCAAGATGATCCAGGTGCTGGCCAGCGGCTCGCAGGCGCGGGCCGAGGCGATGGGCAAGGTGATGACCCAGCGCCATGGGGTGCCCTACCAGGTGGCGGCCCACGGCGCCATCTTCCGGGTCCTGCTGGGGCCGGTCCCCGCCGCTCAGCAGACCGCCCTGCTCGAACAGATCCGTCAGGGGGGGCTGGAGCAAGCCTTCATCGTCCCCTGATAGGGAGTGGCTCAGCCAGCATGAACCACCGCCAACCGCCCGCCATCACGTCGTTTCCCGGCGTGATGGCGGCAACGGATGGATAAAAAACCAGGCCAGATGGCACGTCGGGCTTTGACCGACGGTCGCTTCTGGTATAGTGAAGCCCGCATTTTTAACTTGGGTTACCCCAACCAGGCTCCAGGAATTTCAAGATGTCCAAATTTGCCCGTTCAGTTATTCTGGCCTCCCTGATAAGCGCCACCGCTCAGGCCAACACGCCTGTACCGACCCCGAACGCCAACCCCGTGGTCGTTCCCGCCGCGCCGGAGATCTCCGCCAAGGCCCATATTCTGATCGACTACTACTCGGGTCAGGTGCTGGCCGAGCAGAACGCCGAAGAGCGTCTGCCGCCCGCCAGTCTGACCAAGATGATGACCTCCTACATCATCGGCCAGGAGCTGCTGAAGGGGAACATCAAGCGCACCGACATGGTGACCATCAGCCAGAACGCCTGGTCCAAGAACTACTCCGACTCCTCCAAGATGTTCATCGAGGTGGGCAAGCAGGTCTCGGTCGATGACCTGAACAAGGGCATCATCATCCAGTCCGGCAACGACGCCTGCGTCGCCATGGCCGAATTCCTGGCCGGCAGCACCGACTCCTTCGCCAGCCTGATGAACAGCTGGGCCGCCAAGCTCGGCATGAACGACAGCCACTTCATGAACCCGCACGGACTGGATGCGGAAGGTCACTACAGTACCGCCCACGACATGGCGCGCCTGGGCCAGGCCCTGATCCGCGACCTGCCGGACGAGTACAAGATCTACGCCCAGAAGTCCTTCGTGTTCAACGGCATCACCCAGCACAACCGCAACCGTCTGCTGTGGGATCAATCCCTGCAAGTTGACGGCATCAAGACCGGCCACGTCAGCCAGGTCGGCTACAACCTGGTCTCCTCCGCCACCAACAACGAAGGCATGCGCCTGATCGCCGTGGTGCTGGGTGCCAGCAGCGAAGCCTCCCGCGCCGCCGAGAGCAAGAAACTGCTCACCTACGGTTTCCGTTTCTTCCAGAGCCTGACCCCCTACAAGGCCGGCACCGAGCTGGTGACCCAGAAGATCTGGATGGGCGACAAGTCTGAAGTGAAACTGGGCGTCGACAAGGACGTCTCCGTGCTGGTCACCCGTGGCCAGGGCAACAACCTCAAGGCCGACTTCCAGCTTGAAAGCGAGCTGAAAGCACCGCTGGCCAAGGGCCAACGGGTCGGTACCGTGTTCCTCAAGCAAGGCGACAAGGAGATCAAGCAGGTTCCGCTGGTCGCCCTGGAAGAGGTGCAGGAAGGTGGCCTGATGAGCCGTCTGTGGGATTACCTGGTGATGCTGGTCTCCAGCTGGTTCAAGTAACCTGCGCACAAACCTGACCAAACAGCGGCGCCAACAGGCGCCGCTGCTGTCTTTTGCGGTCGGGCCAGTCAATAACCCTGCAATCTGCAGGTTCCGCCGACTGACGATTTGTGGTAAAAAGCAGCACCTCCATGCCTCGTCTGCCAGACCGGACCTTGATCCCGGCCTGGGCAATGCCCATATACACTTGAGCAGTGCCCGCCACAGACGGGTAGATGGCGGCCCTGATGGGCCATCGGCCACTAGCCACAAGCGATGAAGTCGTCCCGTGACGACACCAAAAGGTGAGTAAATGAATACCAAGTTTGATGAACTGCTGGAGTTCCCCTGCAAGTTCCCGTTCAAGGTGCTCGGCGTTGCCGACCCGGCGCTGCCGGACATGGTGGTGGAAGTGCTGCAGCAGCACGCCCCCGGTACCTACAGCCCGACCGTGCAGCCCAGCTCCAAGGGCAACTACCACTCGGTCCGGGTCACTGTGACCGCCCAGAGCAAGGAACATATCGAAGCCATGTATACCGCACTCGGTAACATAGAGCTGGTTCGCTACGTCCTGTAAGTCGCCTCTCTCGCCCCGCCACCGGGGCGACTGATTATTTGCCAGCCGGCTGTCGTGGCCGCGCTGGCCGACCCCAGCGCCTGTCAGTGAGGAAAGATGTCACTCCAAACCCCCGCCGAATCACCATCGTCAGCCCCCCGGCTGCTGGTCAGACAGCTGGGCCGCCGTCCCTACCAGCCGGTATGGGATGCCATGAAGGCCTTCACCGACAGCCGAACCCCCGATACCCCGGACGAGTTCTGGGTGGTGGAGCACGATCCCGTCTACACCCAGGGTCAGGCCGGCAAGGCAGAACACCTGCTCGCCCCCGGCGACATCCCGGTGGTGCAGAGCGATCGCGGTGGTCAGGTGACCTATCACGGCCCCGGCCAGCTGGTACTCTACGTGCTGGTGGATGTGCGTTGCAGCAAGCTGACGGTGCGCGAGCTGGTGACCTGCCTCGAGACCGCCATCATCAACACCCTGGCCAAGAGCGGGATTGAGGCTTATGCCAAACCAGACGCCCCTGGCGTCTACGTGAAGAACCAGCTCGGCGCCTCGCTGCAGACAGAAGCCAAACTGGCCTCGCTCGGCCTGCGCATCCGCAAGGGCTGCTCGTTCCACGGCCTGGCCCTCAACGTCAACATGGACATGACCCCCTTCCTGCGCATCAATCCGTGCGGCTATGCGGGCATGGCCATGACCCAGACCAGCGCCTTGGGCGGCCCGCAGAGCGTGGCCGAGGCGCAAGCGATGCTGGTGGCCGAACTGGCCAGCCTGATCGGCTATGAGACAATCACGAATACCGAAGAGGCGGCATGAGCAAGTCCATGCTGCCTGGCCATGAGGGCACCGAGATGACCCTGGTGGCTATCAACCAGACAATAACAAACACCGAGAGTGAATCATGAGCAAACCCGTTCGTATGGAGCCGGGCGTCAAGCTGCGCGATGGTGACAAGATGGCCCTGATCCCGGTGAAATTCATGCCGGATCCCAACGAGGAAGTGCTGCGCAAGCCGGACTGGATGCGGATCAAGCTGCCGCCGTCGAGCCAGAAGATCGAGCACATCAAGAGCACCCTGCGCAAGAACAAGCTGCACTCAGTGTGTGAGGAGGCCTCCTGCCCCAACCTGGCGGAGTGCTTCAACCACGGCACCGCCACCTTCATGATCATGGGCGCCATATGCACCCGTCGCTGCCCCTTCTGCGACGTGGCCCACGGCCGCCCGCTGGCGCTCGATCCGGACGAGCCGAAGAAGCTGGCGCTGACCATCAAGGAGATGGGGCTGAAATACGTGGTGATCACCTCGGTGGACCGCGACGATCTGCGCGACGGCGGTGCCCAGCACTTCGCCGACTGCATCAAGCAGATCCGCGAGCACAGCCCGCAGACCCGCATCGAGATCCTGACCCCGGACTTCCGTGGCCGGATGGAGCAGGCGCTGGAAGTGTTCCGCGAGACCCCGCCTGACGTGTTCAACCACAACCTGGAAACCGCCCCGCGCATGTACCGGGTCGCCCGTCCGGGTGCCGACTACAAGTGGTCGCTGGAGCTACTGCGCCGCATCAAGGAGATGCACCCCCATGTGCCGACCAAGTCCGGCGTCATGATGGGTCTGGGCGAAACCAACGAAGAGATCGTGCAGGTACTCAAGGACTTGCGCGAGCACGGCGTCAACATGCTGACCCTGGGCCAGTATCTGCAGCCGAGCCGCCACCATCTGCCGGTGAAGCGCTACGTGCCGCCCGCAGAGTTCGACGAGCTCAAAGACGTGGCCATGGGGCTGGGCTTCTCCCACGCCGCCTGCGGTCCCTTCGTCCGCTCCTCCTACCATGCGGACCTGCAAGCCAAGGGCGAAGAGGTGAAATAACCTCGCTCCCCCTGGTCAAAAAAGAGCGCCCAAAGGCGCTCTTTTTTTATGGGCTGGTAGCAGGCTGATGCCGTTCCGGCTGCCGACCACGACCAGCGCCGTTTGCACTCACTTCGCCGCCGGGTTAACGTGAGCCTCCCTTCTCCCCTTGAGTGATCTGCAGGATGCCGACACCGCTTATCCGCTTGCTGCCCATGAACGAGCAGCACTACCCCGCTTATTGCGCCTGCTTCATCGAGGAGTACGCGCAGGATCTCGCCAGCAACCAGGGCCACGATCTCGCCACCGCCCGCCACAAGGCCGAGGCTTCCCTGCAGCGCTATCTGCCGCAAGGGGTGGCCAGCGCCGGCCACAGCCTGCTCTGCATCCTGCCCGCAGAGGGAGCAGTTGCCCCCGCCGAGGAGGAGCCACTGGGTTATCTCTGGCACGCCATCGACAGCGACGGCGCCGCCACCTTTATCTATGACTTCTATGTCGCGCCGGCCCACCGCAGCCGGGGGATCGGCAAGGCCGCCATGGCGCTGCTGGAAGCCGAGCTCAGGCGCAGCGGCATCCGCCAGATCACCCTGCGGGTCGCCCATGACAACCCGCGCGCTCTCGCCCTTTACCAGGAGGCGGGCTTCGCCATCACCGGCTACAACATGGCCAAACGGCTGGGTTGAACGGTTTATCCCGCCCTTGGACCACCCGGACAGGGGTGTGCCACCACCCGGCTGACGCTGATATGATGAGGCCGCGCCGGCCTGCGTCGCTGCGCACGCCTTTTGTTCCCTGTCGCCCCGTTTCAGGATCCTGCTTATGTCACACACCCGCGTCTTCATCGTGCACGGCTATACCGCCTCCCCCCACTCCCACTGGTTTCCCTGGCTCAAGGCACAGCTTGAAGCCCGCGATATCCGGGTCGAGGTGCTGGCCATGCCAGACCCCCACCATCCGCAACCCGCCGCCTGGGACGCCGCCATGGACAGCCTGGTGCGGGATCACGATGAACGGACCTTTCTGCTGGGCCACAGCCTCGGCTGCATCACCATCTTGCGCCAGCTGAGCCGCCTGCCTGCCTCCCGCCGGGTGGGAGGGATCCTGCTGGTATCCGGCTTCGATCAGCCGCTGCACACCCTGCCTGAGCTGGATCCCTTCATGACCCAGGGTTACGAGCCGGCCCACATCATGGCGCTGGCGCCCCGACGGGTGGTGGTCGCCTCCCGCGACGATGCCATCGTGCCCTATAGCTACTGCCAGCATCTGAGCGAACAGCTGGCCGCGCCGCTCTACAGCCTGGAACATGGCGGTCACTTCCTCGATCGGGACGGTTTTCTGGCGCTGCCGCTGGTACACGACCGCCTGCTGGGGATGATCGAAGACCAATAGATGGCAAAACGGCCACTTGCGTGGCCGTTGCAACACTCAGCCGGCTAGAGCGATATGCCGGAAAAAGACATGAAGCCGAGCGACATCAGCCCGGCCACGATGAAGGTGATGCCGATACCGCGCAGCCCCTCTGGCACATCCGAATACTTCATCTTCTGGCGCAGACCGGCGATGGCGACGATGGCCAGCAGCCAGCCCAACCCTGAGCCCGCCCCGTACACCACGGATTCGATGAAGTCGTAATCCCGCTGGGCCATGAACATCACCCCGCCGAAGATGGCGCAATGCACCGTCAGCAGCGGCAGATAGATACCGAGCGCGTGATAGAGCGCCGGGAAATGTTTGTCGAGCACCATCTCCATCACCTGCACCAGCGCCGCCAGCACCCCGATATAGACGATGAAATCGAGAAAGCTCAGATCAAACTCGCCGAGGAAGGTACTCTCGGGACGCAGGATATGGCGGTAGATCAGGTTGTTGAGGGGAATGGCGATCACCATGACCACCAGCACCGTCATGCCAAGGCCGAAGGCGGTGTTGATGTTCTTGGAAACGGCCAGGAAGGTGCACATGCCAAGGAAGAAGGCCAGCGCCAGGTTTTCGACAAAAATCGAGTGAATAAACAGGTTTACATAATAATCCATCGGGTCGGCTCACAACGTGTACGGGGCGGGAGCCGCCTTCGTGCTCGCCGGCGGGCAAGCATGAAGACGGTGCAAGGAGGGCACCGGACCGCACGGGCATGCCTTCGCGGCTGACATCAATCAGCGAGGGAGCAAGCCTTGGGCGGACGGGCGCTCAGCAAGCAGCCGGGTACGAGTCGCTGTGGCAGAAACGAAATTGCAGGTGATGGCAGCTCAAGCGCCACCGGTGCAGATAACCGAAGTAGTCGCTCAGTTGTCTGAGGTAGATGAGGGGCAGGAAGAACAGCAGGCCGCAGAGCAGACCGAGGATATCGTGCTGGAACCAGGCCAGCAGCACCTGATAGAGCTCGGTTTGAGCAGTCCCTTCCAGCCGTCGACCCTGCTCGAAGCTGAGCCGCCACTGGCCGCCCGGCGGCAGGCTGACGCTGTTGACCAGCCCGGGATCGGCCGGCTCATGCAACTGCATCGAGGCACCCTGACCGACCGCGGCCTGACGTACGGCTGCACCGACCTCTGCCGCGGCGAAGGCGGCAAGCCACAGAAGGCAGGCGATGGCGAGGGCCATCGGCCAGGTCGAGCGTCGGCCAGCGGGTGACAAGCGGGGAGTCCCTTCTTTAAAAGAGGATTCAGCGAGGCCGAATATATCACAATTCATCTTTTTATTGAATTTGAAACCCTGCAAACACCCACGAATTGATACTAAAAACCCTCGTTATCAATAAAGCCGGCAATTAAAAACCACAATGAGCGCAAGGAGCCCCCTCTTTTCCCTCACGATGCCCCTCACGCCTGCACAAAGGCCGGGTGGTAGCACACTTCGCCACGGGGCATGACGGTGCCGAACGAGCGAGCCATGAAGTACTCCGCCGGCACGCCGGGCAGCGTCAACCCTGGCTCGGACACGAAGCCGAAACGACCGTAGAAGCCGGGATCCCCCAGCACCACGCAGCCGGCCGCCCCCATCCCCTCGAGCTGTGCCAGACCCGCGTCCATCAGCCGTGAACCCAGCCCCTTGCCTTGCAGCGCAGGAGAGACCGAAATAGGGCCAAGACCATACCAGTGCGGGCTGCCATCGCTGATGGTCACCGGCGAGAAGCAGAGGTGGCCGACCACCCGCCCCTCCAGCTCTACCACCAGCGACAGGCTGAGTGCCCCGGCCTGGCGCAAGGCGCGCACGATCCGCTGTTCGTTGTGATCGGTATGGGGCGCATTGAGGAATGCGGCCACGGTCAGCGCCTCAATGGCGTCGTGATCGGCGCCCGTTTCGGGCCGAATGATGATGTTCATAGGGATTCTCCGTTTGTTCTCTTGCAATGGATAACCTGATCAGGCTGCCTGCAGGCAGCAGATCACATAGCCGTAGCTGCCCAGGTATTGACGGTGGATGGCCACTTCCCGGCTCAGATCCTGCCAGGCGGGGCTATCCCCCAGCTCGGCGCGATGGCGCGCCAGATTGCGCTCGATGGGGTCCAGATAGTTGTGCCAGGCCCTTTGCGGCAACGGGGTGTGCGACAGACAGCGATAACCCGCCTCCTGCACCGTTTTGAGCAGGCCCGCCAGCGTCTGCATGGCGGGATAATCCCGCTGCCAGAACGCCAGTGCCTCCTCTGGCGGCGTGTCCGTCAGCCACACCAGGTCGCTCAGCACCAGGCAGGCAGCAGGGCCGGCAAGGTACGGCCGCCATGCTTGCAAGGCGTTGGCCACCCCTATGGTGTAGGCGCTCCCCTCGGCCCAGATGAGATCGGCAGGGGCCAGGTCCGCCGGCAAGTCCGCCATGTTGGCGCACAGGGTGGTGACCTGACTCAGCCCAGCCGCACTGGCGCTGCGGGCCACGGCGGCCAGCGCCTCCTCATCCAGGTCGATGGCCACTATGGTGGCATCCGTCACCTGTGCCAACGCCAGGGTGGCGGCGCCGCGCCCGCAACCCATGTCGAAGATCCTGCGAGGCTGGCTGGGCAACGCGGCAAACTGCTGCTGGGTGAAGAGGCTATCCCCCGGCCCCCAATAGCTCATGCCGTCCAGCAGCAGCTTGAAATCCCGGATGTAGCGCTCATGTTCGTTCATGTCTTTGCTCAGCCATTGCAGGTGGTAACGCTCTTTTTCACTGAATCCCTGCTTCATCACCCAGGCAAAGTAGGCCTGCGGGGCTTGATGCTGCAGTTGCCGCTGCCAGGCCTTGAACTCGTCGCCGGAGTGCGCACGCAAACCGGCGAGATCCGCCAGCAGATCCCGGGCGCGCTGCATCTGCGCCAGCTCTTCATCCAGCTCCCTGACCCGGGCCAGCAGTGTTGCCTGTTCCAGCTCGCCCGCCAGACAGGCGAGGCACTGCTTGAGGCTGAGGCCGCCGGCCTGCAGGGCCTGTACCATCAGCAACCGCTGCAGATCTTCATCGTCGTAGTGGCGATAGCCGTTGGCGGCTCTCGTGCCCGCGATCACCCCCAGCTTCTCGTAATAGAGCAGGGTGGAGCGGGCCAGGCCACAGCGCCGGGCCAATTCGGATATTTTCATGACAGCTACTCGCTGAGGGATCTGTGACTCGATGAAGGGAAGCTTAAACTGTGAAGCAATAGACGGGTCAACGGCAAAATCCGGGTTCACACCATAAAAAAACGGCCACCCTGAGGTGGCCGTCATCGGCAGCAAGAGAGACTCGCGGGATCAGAGGCCGGCGGCCTCCAGATGCTCCACCAGCAGCTGCACGCTGCGGTTGCCGCGCCACTCGTTGACGTCGAGCCGGTAGACCAGCCGCACCCGCTTCACCGAGGCATCGGGCCAGCGCTGCAAGTCGACGCCAAAGGCGATGGCATCCACCGCGTGGCCGGAATCCGTGGTCAGCATCATCTTGAGGTGCTTCTCTCCCACCAGCCGCTGCTGCACCAGCACGAATTCGCCGTCAAACAGCGGCTCGGGGAAGGCCTGACCCCAGGGGCCGGAGGCGCGGATCAGCTCCGCCAGCTCCAGACTCAGTTCATCGGGCAGCAGCTCGCCATCGGTGAGCAGCACCCCGGTCAACAGCTCAGGGGTCACCAGCTCGCCGATGACCGCCTCAAACGCCCGGCCGAAAGCCTCGATATTGGCCTTCGGCAGGGTCAGCCCGGCCGCCATGGCGTGGCCGCCAAATTTGCCCATCAAGCCGGGGTGGCGGGTGTCTAGCAGTTCCAGCGCATCGCGCAGGTGCACCCCGGGGATGGAGCGCCCGGAGCCCTTGAGCTCGGTCTCGCTGCTCTCGGCAAACGCGATGACCGGGCGGTAGTATTTCTCCTTCACCTTGGAGGCCACCAGCCCCACCACCCCCTGATGCCACTCGTCCCGGTGCAGCACGATACCCGACGGCACCTCGCCGTCGCGAAAACGGATCTGCTCCAGAGTGGCGAGCGCCTCCTGCTGCATCCCCTGCTCGATCTCCTTGCGCTCCTGGTTGAGGCTGTCCATTTCGGAGGCGAGCTGGCGCGCCAGGTTGATGTCCTCGCTCAGCAGGCAGGCGACCCCAAGCGACATGTCGTCGAGCCGGCCCACCGCGTTGAGGCGCGGCCCCAGCGCAAAGCCGAGATCGGCGGCGCACAGGCGACGACCGTCGCGACCCGACACATCCACCAGCGCCTGGATGCCGGGGCGACAACGGCCGGCCCGGATCCGCTGCAAGCCCTGATGGACCAGGATGCGGTTGTTGCCATCCAGCGCCACCACGTCGGCCACTGTGCCGAGTGCCACCAGATCCAGGTAATCCGCCACGTTGGGCGCGCGCAGCCCCTGGCGCTCATACCAGCCGCTCTGGCGCAGCTGGGTGTTGAGGGCCGCCATCAGATAGAAGGCGACCCCAACCCCGGCCAGCGACTTGGAGGGAAAGTCGCAGCCATGCTGGTTGGGGTTCACTATCGCGTCAGCATCAGGCAGCTCCTGGCCTGGCAAATGGTGATCGGTAACCAGTACCTGCATGCCGGCCGCCTTGGCCGCCGCCACCCCGGCGATGCTGGAGATGCCGTTGTCCACCGTGATCAGGAACTCGGCGCCGCGGGCCACCGCCAGCTCGACGATCTCGGGGGTGAGGCCATAACCGAACTCGAAGCGGTTGGGCACCAGAAAATCGATGTGACGACCGCCCATGGCGCGCAGGGCCAGCACGCACAGCGCCGAGCTGGTGGCGCCGTCGCAGTCAAAGTCACCGACGATGAGAATGCGTTTTTGCGCCGTCAGCGCCTCGGCCAGCAGCGGCACAGCCTGCGCCATGCCAAACAGGCGCTGGGGCGGCAGCAGCTGGTTGGCGCTGCGCTCCAGCAGAGCGGGATCTTCAACCCCGCGGCTGGCGAAGATTTGACGAAGCAGCGGGTGCAGAGTGGCGGGCAGATGGGAATCATCAACTCGCGGACGACGACGGATTTGCAGGGGCATTGATGTGATCCAGTATCTTGAGCAGTTGTTCAGGGCTCTGATAACCGCGCACCAGGTCGCCATTTGGCAGGACCCAGCTCGGCAGCGCCTTGATCCCGAGCCACTGGCTCAGGCCGATATGATGGGCAAGGATCTCATTACAGCCGGTCTCAGGCAAACGATCACTGAGATCCAGTGCATCGAACTGCCGGGGATCGCACCAGCGCGCCTGCGCCTCGGCCAGATCGGCAAAGGTGCCGAGCACCGGCAGCAGCTGCACGCTGACCCCTCTCGCCTGCAGGACCGGCAGCTCTGCCAGGGTGGTGCGACAGCTGCTGCAGGCGAGATCGGTGAACAGGGTGACGCGATGGCGCTCCTGCTCGGCCCGCAGCTGTACCCGCCGCTCGCCGATCTGCGCCAGGGCCAGTTGCCGCTGCTGACGCAGCCCCAGCATGGTGAGGTTTTTCATGTCGTGGGCCAGATCCAGCATGGTGCCCTGCAGCACATAGTCGCCCCTGGCATCGGTATAGAGCAGCCCCTGGGCGGTGCCCAGCATGTAGAGACCGGGCATGGGGGTCTCGTCCACCAGATAGACCTGTACCCCGAGCCGTTGCTCTATGGTCTGCTTCAACAGTTGGGGATCCATCCCCGCGCTGGCGGCAAAAGAGCCCAGCAGCATCATTCCCAGCAGTAAATACTTCACTCTTTTACTCACTTGGCATGAACGAATGGACTCACAAGGTAACTCAGTGAATATTCTCTCCTCAACCGCTTAATTACCGATTGATTAATAGCGAGGACCGCAAAAAAATCCCGATCTGACAGGTTGCCAATCGGGCAAAGGCCCAGCAAGCTAACCGGGACGACAGGAAACACGACGGTCATCCTCTGTTTTCCTGAAGCTTTATTATTCAAATACCGGTGCGGCGCTGGCCGTACCCTGCCCATTTTTGGAGGGGAAAATGAGTCTGATTCAAGAGTTCAAGGCCTTTGCGTCCAGAGGCAACGTGATCGACATGGCGGTCGGTATCATCATTGGTGCCGCCTTCGGCAAGATAGTCTCCTCCTTCGTCGGGGACGTGATTATGCCGCCCATCGGCCTGATCCTGGGGGGGGTGGACTTCAGCGACCTCGCCGTGACCCTGAAGGCCGCCGAGGGGAGCACCCCGGCCGTGGTCATCGCCTACGGCAAGTTCATCCAGACCATCATCGACTTCCTGATCATCTCCTTCGCCATCTTCATGGGGCTGAAGGCCATCAACACCCTCAAGCGCAAGCAGGAAGAGGAAGCGGCCCCGGCCGGCCCGACCAAGGATCAGGAGCTGCTGACCGAGATCCGCGATCTGCTCAAATCCCAGCAGGGAAAATAAGCGCCAGCTCCTGTCGTGTATTCGAAAAAAACCGCCTTATGGCGGTTTTTTTGATACCAGAAGTTAGACTGAGGGCAACCAACAAGACGCATGAAGGCCCCTGCCATCACGAAATGGGTCACCCACCCTCCCCGCCCGACAGAACGGGCGTAATATCGAGTCGAACCGCATTCGCTACCGGAGTCGCCATCATGCCCCCCCTCACAGTGACAGCCAGGCCCCATCACAGCTTCATCCTGCGATATCTGCTGCTGCTCGCCCTGCCCCTGCTGCTGCTGACTGCCGGCAGCGGCTATCTGTTCGTCACCAAGCAGCAGGAGACGATGCGCAACCGGTTCGAGTTTTTCAGCAACAGCTCCGCCCAGCAGTGGGATGGCGCACTGGCCTCCGTCGATGCACAGATCAACATTCTGGCGGCGGATCTGGAGCTCAATGACGGCATCCTGCCCCCCGTGCTCAGCCAGCGCCATCACCAGGTGTGGCAGCAACTGAGCCGCACCGGCAGCATGCTCAAGGGGCTTTACTATGTGCAGCGGGACAACAAGCTGGTCAACTTCGCCCATCTGCCCATTCCCGGTTCGTTCGATGCAAGCCGGCGCAACTGGTATCAGGCGGCGATCAAGACCCCCGGTATCAACGTCTGGAGTGCCCCCTACCTCGACGCCATTCAGCACGTCCCCGTCATCACCCTGTCACGGGCGGTACTGAACCGGCAGGGGGAGCTGCTGGCGGTGATCGGCATCGATATCGACCTGTCGGAGATATCGCAACGGATTGGCCGGCTGCTGCAGGGAGGGCGCCAGATAAGCTATCTGCTGTACGACATGAAAAACCACAGCGTGGTGGCCCACAGCGATCCCCTCAAGAACGGCGCACCGCTTGATGACGAGCGACTGGCCGAACTCAAGGGACGCAGCGGCTCCCTGCTGAGCGACAATGATGAACTGATCGCCTACTACACCCTGACCAACAACCCCAACTGGCGGGTCATCATCATCTACCCGTTCAGCAACTCCTTCGTCATCAAGGAGTTGCTGCCCACCATGATGGTCGGGCTGCTCCTCTCGCTCGCCATGTACATACTGGTGGCCGTCATCTTCCATCAGCGCCTGGAAAACACCATCGGCATGCTGGTGCAGGTGGTGCGCCAGCTGCGGATCACCCCGCCGGGTCAGCCCCTCATCATTCCTCGCATTCCGGGTATCGAAGAGCTGGAAGAGGAGATCACCATGATCTCCGACCAGATGCAGGCCGAGAGCGAAAAAGCCCAGCGCGATGCCCTGACCGGGCTCTACAACCGCCGCTACATGGACACCCTGCTGGCCGAGCTGCACCAGCAGCATACCCCCTATGTGCTGGCCATCATCGACATCGACAACTTCAAGCAGATCAACGACCAATATGGCCACCCCGCCGGCGACAGCGTGCTCAGGCGTACCGCCTCCCTCGGCAGCAAGCTGCTGGAGGGCAAGGCTACCCTCTGCCGCTTTGGCGGCGAGGAATTGGTCGCCATCTTCGAACAGGGTCGGCTGAAGGAGGCCCATCAGCAGATGGAGCAGTGGCGCCGCGCCATGGGCAAGCAGAACTGGCGCGA
Organism: Aeromonas sp. QDB34; assembly: GCF_027705405.1. NCBI lineage: Bacteria > Pseudomonadati > Pseudomonadota > Gammaproteobacteria > Aeromonadales > Aeromonadaceae > Aeromonas > Aeromonas sp. QDB34. The sequence goes on from NZ_JAPDBT010000005.1 coordinate 80,705, forward strand.
GCCCGGCCTGACCGTCACCTTCAGCGGCGGGCTGGCCGAGGCGCTGGACGCGCCCCCCGCCCAGGTGCTTGCCCAGGCAGACGCCGCCCTCTATCGAGCCAAACAGGAAGGTAAGGACCGCCTCTCTCTGGCCTAGGCGCGCGGATGGTGCTGGCCGTGCAGCGCCTTGAGCCGCTCGTTGGCCACGTGGGTGTAGATCTGGGTGGTGGAGAGATCCGCGTGCCCCAGCAGCATCTGCACTACCCGCAGATCGGCGCCATGGTTGAGCAGATGAGTCGCGAAGGCGTGGCGCAGGGTGTGGGGGGATAGCTCGCCCTGGATGCCGGCGCGCTGGGCATAGAGCTTGATGCGGTGCCAGAAGGTCTGACGGGTCATCATGCGCGCCTGCTTGGAGGGGAACACCACGTCCGAGCTGGTGCCGCCGAGCAGCAGGGTACGCGCCTCCCGGTAGTAGCGCTCCAGCCAGTGCACCGCCTCCTCCCCCAAGGGCACCAGCCGCTCCTTGTTGCCCTTGCCGACCACCCGCACCAGCCCCTGGCGCAGGCTGACATGCTCGGCGGTCAGCCCCACCAGCTCGGAGACCCGCAGCCCGGTGGCGTAGAGCAGCTCGAGCATCGCCTTGTCACGCAGCTCCAGCGGCTCGTCCACCAGCGGCGCTTGCAGCAGCGCCTCTACCTCGGCTTCGCTGAGATCCGATGGCAACTTCTTGGGCAGCTTGGGCCCCTCCAGCAGCACGGTGGGGTCGTCGCTGCGCAGCTTCTCCCGGTTGAGGTACTGATAGAAACGGCGCAGGGCCGAGAGGAAGCGGGCCGTGCTGCTGGCCGCAAACTGCTGGTCCACCCGCCAGGCGAGATAGTGCTGGATGTCGTCCAGCCCCGCCAGCAGCAGGGAGCCACCCTGCTCGTCGAGCCAGAGGGCAAATTTTTCCAGATCGGTGCGATAGGAGCTGACCGTGTTGTCGGAGAGACCCCGCTCCAGCCAGAGGGCGTCCAGAAACGGCTCGATCAGGGGATGGGATTCAGACTTGCTCATGGTACGCCGCGCTCAGGGGAAACATGGCCCATTGTAACGTGCCGACCCACCGCCGCCGCAAGTTGCCGTTGTCCATCGCCCGCCAGGCGGTGAAGCGCGCCGGGCAATCTGCTAGACTGACGCCCTCCCCCGGGCGCCACCCTGCGGTTGCCCGCCCCCATTGCCGACTGCGATCAAGAGAAGAGCGATGAAGATAGGTTTGTTTTACGGCTCTACCACCTGCTACACCGAGATGGCCGCCGAGAAGATCCGTGCCCTCATTGGCCCCGAGCTGGTCGATCTCCACAACATCAAGGATGTGCCCCTCACCCTCATGCAGGAGTACGACATCCTGATCCTGGGCATCTCCACCTGGGACTTTGGCGAACTGCAGGAAGACTGGGAATCCCGCTGGGAAGACATTCAGGATGTCGAGCTGGAAGGCCGCATCATCGCCCTGTTCGGCATGGGCGATCAGCTGGGTTACGGCGAATGGTATCAGGATGCCCTCGGCCTGCTGCACGATCAGCTGGTCCCCAAGGGAGTCAAGCTGGTGGGCTACTGGCCCAATGAGGGGTACGAGTTCGATGCCTCCAAAGCGCTGATCGACGATGGCCGTCACTTCGTCGGCCTGGCGCTCGACGACGCCAACCAGTACGACCAGACCGAATCCCGTATAGAGCAGTGGGTTGACCAGATCTTGGGGGAAATTCACGAGCTGCTCTGACGCAGGGTTGCCTGACACCAGTGGCGATGGCCCCCAGCCATCGCCCTCTCCCCGCACGGCATGACGAAAAAGGCCTGGTGAAAGGCCCCCTTGAACAAACGTCAGCTGCGACGCTTCCCTGACTGCCGCCCCCGGTTTCGGGCCACCGGGCGCATAAATCGCACCGATTTTCTCAATCGGTATCATCGCATGACGCTATAGCGACTTTTTTGTGCTGGTCTGCAACAATGGAAACGGTACCCCATAACAATCACAGCCGGGTATCGGAAGCAAACGGACAGACCAGAATAAGGAAATTCTATGACCCCATTCTCCCTGTTGGCCCCCGCCATCGCCCGCGACGTGTTCGATCACGCGCTGGCGCTGGGTGCCGACTTCGCCGAGCTGTTTGTGGAGCGCAAGCGCCGCAGCCAGCTCAGCCTGCTCTCCAGCCAGATAGAAAACATCAGCGGCGGCCTCGATTTCGGCATCGGCGTGCGCCTGTGCTACGGCCACAAGGTGCTCTACGGCTACACCAACCTGGCCAGCCGCGATGAGCTCTTGCGCATCGTCAGCCTGCTGGCGGCCAAGGACCGGCGTGATCCCGTGGTGACCGCCACCGCCTTCGATTTCAGTCGCCTGAGCGATCGCAACCCGGTGGCCTTGCCGCTGTCGGCCGACAAGCTGCTGGAACAGAAGATCGCCTACCTGCACGCCATGGATGCCGCGGCCCGCGCCGAGAGCACCAAGGTGAGCCAGTTTGCCGGCAACGTGCTGGGCTGGGAGCAGGAGGTGGAGATCTTCAACAGCGAAGGGGTGCAGGTGAGCGATCGCCGCCACTACAACCGCATCATGGCCCAGACCATCGCCGCCCTTGGCAGCGAACAGAGCGTCGGTTACGAAGCCCCCGGCGCCATGATGGGCTGGGAGCACGCCGCCGGCGTGGATCCCCGCGAGCTGGCCCTCACCGCCACCCGTCAGGCGCTGGTGAAGCTGGGCGCCGCCCCCTGCCCGAGCGGCAAGCTGCCGGTCATCATGGAGAGCGGCTTTGGCGGCGTCATCTTCCACGAGGCGTGCGGCCACCTGCTGGAGACCACCTCGGTGGCCAAGAAGGCCTCGGTGTTCCACGACAAGATGGGCCAGCTCATCGCCAATCCGGCGGTCAGCGCGGTGGACGAGGGGCTGCAGGGCAACGCCTGGGGCTCCATCAACGTCGATGACGAGGGAATGGCGACCCAGCACACCCAGCTCATCAAGGATGGCGTGCTCACCGGCTTCCTGGTGGACCGGATGGGGGCCCTGCGCACCGGCTACGCCCGTACCGGTTCCGGGCGCCGCGAATCCTACAAGTTCGCGCCAGCCTCGCGCATGCGCAACACCTACATAGAGCCTGGCAATCACAGCCTGGACGAGATGCTGGCGACCGTGGAGCACGGCATCTATGCCAAGCGGATGGGGGGCGGCTCGGTGCAGCCCGGCACCGGCGAGTTCAACTTCAACGTGCAGGAGGCCTACCTCATCGAGGGGGGCAAGATCACCCGGCCGCTCAAGTCGGCCACCCTGATCGGCACCGGCCCGCAGGTATTGAAGGAGATCTCCATGGTGGGGCGCGATCTGGCTCTCTCCGCCGGCATGTGCGGCTCGGTCTCAGGCTCCATTCCCGCCTCGGTCGGCCAGCCGCCGCTCAAGGTCGACAATATCCTGGTCGGAGGGAACGCCTGATGAGCCAACTCGACATGAACCAACTGCTTGCCCGCCTGCTGGACCAGGTCGCCGATCTCGGTGCCGAGGCCGACATCATCGCCAACCAGGACAAGGCCTTCTCCCTCAAGGCCGACAAGGGCGAGCTCAGCGAATACAAGGTCACCAGCAGCCAGCAGATCGGCATTCGGCTGATAAAAGAGGGCCGGGTCGGCATCGCCTATTCGGAGTCCCTCGACGAGTCGGCATTGGCCGCCATGCTGCAGGATGCGCTGGATGCCAGCCGCTTCGCCAAGGTGGACCCGGATCAGACCATCGCCGTGCAGCAGAGCCGGCTCACCACCGACTGCGCCGAGATCAATCAGCCCGACACCACCCCGGTGGAGGAGAAGATTGCCCTGGCCCTGCGCCTCGAGTCGGACATGCTGGCGCTGCCGGACGTGACCGGCGCCCCCTACAACAGCTTCTTCGAGGGAGAGGGTCGGCTGTGGCTCGCCAACAGCCAGGGCAGCCTCTGCCAGCATCAGGCGTTCAGCGTCGGCTGCTACAGCTCCGCCCTCATCGAGCGCGACGGCCGTCAGTCCATGTTCTCCCAGGGGCAGTATGAACGCCGCTTCGATGCACTGGACAGCCAGACCCTCATCCGCCAGATCCACGCCGTGGCCGACGGCCTGCTGGCGGGAGAAGCGGTACCGAGCGGCCACTACAGCGCCATCTTCGACACCAATGCCCTGGCCAGCCTGTTCGGCTGCTTCCAGGCCGCGCTGTCGGGCAAGTGGGCCCAGCAGGGGATCAACCCTTGGCGCGACAAGCTGGGCCAACGCGTGGCCTCCCGCTGGCTCACCCTGGAGAGCCGGGCCTATATGCCGGGCGGCATGCACATCAAGGCCTTCGATGGCGAGGGTGCCCCCACCCGGGATCTGCTGCTGATCGGCGGAGGGGAGCTCAAAACCCTGCTGCACAACAGCGCCACCGCCCACCACTTCGGCCTGGCCAGCAACGGCTCGGCGGCGCGCAGCGCCCGCAGTGCGCTGGATGTCAGCCCGCGCCACCTGGTGTTCGGGCTCGGTCCCCACAGCGAGGCCGAGGCGCAAGGCGGCGAGTACCTGGAGCTGGTCAAGCTGGACGGCCTGCACTCCGGTGCCGATGCGGTGAGCGGCGACTTCTCGTTCGGCGCCTCCGGCTTCCTGTGCCGGGACGGCGTGCGGGTGGCGCCGGTGCGCGGCATCACGGTGGCGGGTAACTTCTATCGCCTGCTGGGTGAGCTGGAAGCGGTCGCCAACGTGCTGCACCACGACGATGGCAAGAGCTTCTATGCGCCTCTTATCCGTTTCGGCGGTCTGAGCATCGCAGGCAAGTAACTGTATATCGAGGGAAAAAACCTCCAGCTCCCCACCCGAAAGCGGCGCCATCAGGCGCCGCTTTTTTAGCTCTGGCACCCCTCATGGGCCGCTCCTAACCTCTAGGAAGCTGTCTGCGAGCTGCCGCCAGAGGCCCTCAGCAAGGAACAGCGCCGCCGGTCGCATCGGCCGGAACATGCTGGAGATCACCAAGATGGACAATACCCTGGTCTGGACCGACATTCCGACACGGGATCTGGATCGCGCCATGGCCTTCTACTCGGCCCTGCTCGACGTGCCGGTCACGCCGATACAGGAGGAGATCCGCTTCGCCATGCTGCGCCACGATGGCAACAACGCGGCGGCCTGTCTCGGCCCCATGGACAAGTACCACCAGCCGGGGCACACGGGCCCCCTCATCTACCTCGCCCTTGGCGAGCGTCTGCAGGAGGCCGAACTGCTGGTGCCCAAGATCGGCGGACGGGTGCTCGAGCCCCTGCACAGCATCGGCAGCGGCCATGGCTCCCGGGTCATCATCGAAGATACCGAGGGCAACTGGCTGGCCCTCTATGCGCCCCCCACCAGCTGATGACCGGTGGCTGTGCCAGAAACAACAACGGCGACCTCATGGTCGCCGTTGTGCATTAGCCAGTCTCCCCGGTCATCAGACCTGCGGGTTGAGACGGGTCGGCATGCCGGTACGCTGTTCCAGCACCTGCTTGACCACATTGGAGTCGCTGTCCATGTGGGCGATGAAGCGGGTGGTGGCCTGGGTCATGGGCAGCGGCACGGAGGCGGTGGAGTTGAACTCCTCCTCGTTGCGTGACAGCGGCTCGTGCACTTCCATGTAGCGACCGCCATCCGGCTCGACCGTGGTCTTGACCGGCTGGTTGACGAACTGGACGCGAGTGCCGACCGGCACGTTGTCGAACAGGTACTTGATGTCGTCGGCGCGCAGACGCACGCAGCCGCTGCTCACCCGCAGACCGATGCCGAAGGTGGCGTTGGTGCCGTGAATGGCATACAGGTTGCCGATGTAGAGCGCGTGCAGACCCATGGGGTTGTCCGGGCCGGCCGGCCAGACTGCCGGCAGGGTCTTGCCCTGGGCGGCGTAGCGGCGACGGATGTTTTCAGTCGGGGTCCAGGTCGGGTTGGCGCGCTTGCGCTCCACCTTGGTGATCCAGTTCTCCGGGGTGTTGACCCCCAGCTGGCCGATGCCGATGGGCAGCACCTGCACCACGTTCTTGCCTTTCGGGTAGTAGTAGAGACGCATCTCAGCCACGTTGATGACGATCCCTTCGCGGGGAGCGTTCGGCAGGATCAGCTGATGGGGGATGACCAGTTTGCTGCCCGCCTTGGGCAGGTAGGGATCGACACCCGGGTTGGCTTCCATGATGTTGGTCAGACCCAACTGGAAGTCGGAGGCGATCTGCTCCAGCGGACGGTTGTCCGCGGGTACCACGTACTCCTGGTTCTCACCGATCAGACGGCTGTTGGCTGCAGGCAGCTGGTATTCAACGGCGGCGGCCTGCTGGCTGACCAGCGCCAGAGTACATAAAAGAGCCGAAGCGGCAGTGCGAAGGGGATTCATAAAATTCCTGTGTGGTTTCCTGTACCAAGTTGGCCGACGGCCATTTCATCCTCGGTCTGGCCCGTGACGAGTCACCTTGCGTCCGAGGTCGATTACCGAGCGCGCATTCTTTCCTGAGTCGGCCAAAAATTCAACGTCGGGATCGCTCTTTTTGCATGAAAAAGCGCATCCGGCGCCGCTGACGCCGCCTCTTGTCACCCTAGCCACCCTAGCAGCCACAAACTGAGCGCAAGCTGAACAACAGGGAGGCCATCGAGCCCCCCTGTTTCATCACGGGATCACCCTTGCCCGCCGAGCAGGGCCGTCACCGCCCCGGCGATGGCGGCGCGGGCATCGAGCGCAGCCATCTCGTCGGCCAGCAGCCGGGCCCTGGCCCGATAGCGCGGCTCGTGCACCAGCTTGCGCACCGCCGCCGCCACCGCGTCCGCCGTCGGCTCGTTGCTGTGCAGATTGATGCCGGCGCCGCTCCACGCCACCCGGGTGGCCACCTCCGCCTTGTCCTCCCCGGTGCCCGCCACCACCAGCGGCACCCCGTGCGCCAGCGCGGCCTGCACCGAGCCATAACCGCCGTTGGTCACCAGCACGGCGGCGCGGGGCAGCGCCAGCTCGAATGGAACGTGTTCGGTGACGATGGCATTGGCCGGGACGGCGGCGTCCAGCCGCGCCGGATCCCGCCCGCCGGTGGTCAGCAGCAGTCGCAGCTCGTCGCTGGCCAGCCCCTGCATGGCCGGCAGCAGCAACTGCCCCAGATCCACGTTGGCCAGGGTGCCCTGGCTGACGATGACCAGCGGCCGCTCATCGAGCCGCTCCCACCAGGGCGGCGGCGTCAGCTCAATCCGGGGTGGCAACAGCGGGCCGACATAACGGATCACCCCCTCCAGCTCCGGCCGCTCGTATTCAAAGCCGGCGCAGGAAAGCTGCAAAAAGGCATCGGGTGCCGTCACCATGACATCGGTGAAGGGAGCCGTCAGCGGCGGCGCCCCCGCCTCGGCCAGCGCGGCATCGAAGCTCTGCTGAGCCTCCCTTTGCAGTTGCCGGGTCTGCTCATCGAGCCAGGGCAGCTCGCCAAGGGAGCGGCGCAGCTCGGGAGGAATACGCGGACCGTAGAAGATGGCGTCCGGGCTCGAGAAGGAGACCGGGTTCACCCCCAGCATCAGGATGGGAAGGCGCCGCCCGTCCCCCTGCTGCAACAGCGGCAACACGCCGTAGAAGCCGTTCTCCACCAGCAGCAGATCCACCCCCTCTGCCGCGATCAGCGCCCGCAGATGACTGTCGTGCCGCGCCATGGGGGCGGCGAAGAAGCGCTTGAGCGCCAGCGCCATCTGGGCGGTGCCGCTCAGGCTGGCCCGCTCGGGAAAATGCCGCTCCAGCGCCCGGTAGTCAAAGTCCACCTCGGGGGCGAAGGGCACGAACTCGGCACCGGTTGCGCGGATGCGCTGCTCGAACAGGGCGCCGCACAGCATCAACACCCTGTGCCCTTCCCCCACCAGCAGACGGGCCGCCGCCAGCATGGGATTGACGTGGCCAGGGGTGGCGGTGGCCGCCAGCAAAATGGTCGCCATCACGCCGCCCCTTGCGGCGCCAGCGCCGGGTTGAGACAGACCGGGCTGGCCTGGATGTGGACCCGCTGGATGTGGCGGGCGGAGCGGGCGGTGAACCCCTCGCGGCCGTGCAGCAGACCGAGGTTGTCGGCGATCACCACGTCTCCCCCTTGCCACTGGTGGGCATAGAAGTAGCGCGGATCGTAGAGCCGCTGGTGCAGATCCTGCAGGAAGGCGGCCTGCTCGGCCGGTGCCACCCCCTCAATCTCGAGGGCATGCTGATTGAGAAAACGCACCCCCTCCCGCGGCGGCTCGTTGTAGCGCAGTACCGTTTCGCCGCTCACCGGGTGGGGCACCAGCAGCGGCGAGCGCACCTGGCCGCCGTAGTGCACCACCTGCTTGATGCGATAGGTGATGTGCACCCGCTCCCAGCGGGCCAGCCGCTCGCCGTCGAGTTCGGTGAGCAGCTGACGGGTATTGATGAAGGTGGTGCGCCCCCCTTCGTCCGCCGCCGGGGCGTGCACGCAGTGAAACAGCTGGAACTCGGGCAGGGTCGGCTTGTACATGCCGTCCCAGTGCAGCGGCACATAGCTGGAGTCGAAGATGTGGTCGGTGGCGTTCTCGTGCTCTTTCACGTCCAGCACGGCGCCGAACGGCCACATCATGATCTCGCCCCACCCCTCGCCGTAGCGGGTCAGCCGCTCGGGATCGGTGAAGCCGGACTCGAACCCGCGCAGGATCAGCACGCCGTGACGGCGGGCCAGTTCGCGCAGCGCCTCGATAGCCAGGCTCTGCACCGGCTGGGCGTTGCGGGCCGGTTCAATCAGCAGGCCGAACGGGGCCTGTGGCAGGATGCGGCAGCGCTCGCCGCCGAGGGTAACGATGGATGCAGTCATGGGAAACTCCTCAGGCGGCGGCCTGCTTGCCGTTGATCAGGTAGTGGCTCGGACGGCCGTGGATATGGACCAGCTCATGCTCCATCGCCAGCACGTCGCGCCGCTTCATCAGCACGAACTGGCCATCCAGGTTGGCCGCCACCCCGTGCCAGGGGGTGAGCCAGTCATCCCGGGTCGGCAGCATGTGGATGCCCATCTTCAGGCTGTGGCTCGCCTGGGGGTGGATGGAGAGACGGATCGCCTCGGGGAAGCGCTCCGCCAGCAGGTTGCCCCAGGCGCGGCTGCGCTGGATCACCGCATGGGTGCGCGCCTTGGCATCCCGCTGCAACGCCGTGTTGGAGAGCGGGGTGTCCGGCAGCTGGCTGTCTTCATAGAGGAAGCGGGTCATGGCGCGATAGAGGCGAATGCCCTCCTCGGTGCTTCTTACCTCTTCCGTTATCTGTGCCAGCGGCTCGGCATAGCGCTCTACCAGCTGTTCGCGCAGGGTGTCGAAGTCGCGGCTGGCGCAAAACTCGGCCATGCCCGCCACCATGCCCAGGTGGAAGACCCCGAGGTGGGTCGCCCCCAGCTCCAGGATCAGCTGCTCGATGTGGGCTTGATAGGCGTCGATGGCCGGGTCCGCCACCCGGATGAGGTCACCGAACACGTGGCCGTCCGAGCAGATGAGGATCCGCATGCCGGGCGCGTAGTGCAGCTGGATGCGCTGGCAGAGGTGATTGAGAAAGCTGAGGGAGAGCCGCTCCGCCATGTCCGGCAGGGTGCCCAGCACCTTGTTCGGATTGGGTGACTTGGTGGGGAAGGCGGGCAGCACACAGGTGATGGTCTCGCCCCGCTCGATGAAGGCCTGCAGACGGGGGATCTGGATGGCGGCCACCTCTGCTTCCTCCTGCTGCCGATCCAGAATGGGATCGGGGAAGCGGCGGCGATAAGGCAACAGCTCGGCAAATATATTTTGGGCAATATGATGGGAAGATAAACCACTCATTATTCCGGCTCCTTTGGCAGGATTAAAATCAATAAAGATGACTCTTTATCAATGCGTCCAGTCTCTGTCGTTATTATTTTTGTATCCGTTTGCTACCCAAACGAATCGAGAGGGGACAGTAGCCGAGATGAAGTCAGGCTATCAATTCGCCATTGATGTAAACAGATTCAACCCGCAGCGAATAATCTATTTAGCATAAGTCAAGTTGAACTATGCATATGAATAAAAACAGATTTTATTTAAATTGATGCGTATCAAATATCACCAATCAGAAAAGTTCCCCAACCGTTATATTATTCAGTCACAATTTGACTCGTGGATTATTTAGCACAACTTAATAGTGATATTTTTTCATGGCGGCAATCCTGACCATTTCGCTGTAAATATCGCAAATAATTATCCAGCTACATATTAAGCAGACGAACGGAGTGCAGCCACCACCACGCAAAAGGGGAATGACCGGGCGAAATGACGCGTCGCAGATCTGCTGCGCCATCGCCATGCGCTTTCATGGTGGCGGCCCAGGTTGGGGCCGCAATGGTGTGCAAAGAGCGCCTAAGCGCTCCCTAGATAGTCGAGGGCCGCCTGCCAGCCCATCTGGTAACCCTGCTCCAGCCGCCCCCGGTCGGTGGTCATGCGGCCGACCCGAAAACCCGCCGGCGGCACTATGACCCGGATGCGGCAATCGGCCGGCGGCTGGCGGATGAAGTCGATGGCATCGTTGTAGCTTTGATGACGCGACAGGCTGGCGCGAGCCAGAGCCGGCGTCTCGCGCAGCAGATAGCGATGCAGGGCTGGCAGGCGCGGCGCCCGCTTGCGATAGCCCAGCGGGCGGGAAAGCACCACAGTGATGTCGCGCGCCCCCTGCTCATAGGCGTGGCGCACCGGAATGGAGTCGGCCACCCCGCCGTCCGTCATGGCCTCCCCGTCGATGCGCACGAAGTCCCGGTAGACCAGCGGCACCGAACAGGAGGCCTTGATCTGCTGCTCCAGCTCGGCGGCGTTGGCCTTGAGGTAGGCGGCCTGGCCGTCCGCTACCCGGGTGGCCACCACGGTCAGCGGCACCGGGTTGGCGGCAAAGCGTGCCAGAGCGAGCCGGCACTCGCGGATGGTGATCGCCCACAGCCAGTCGAGATCAAGCCAGTGTCCGCCGCGCAAGAACTTGGCCAGGTTGATGAACTCGGGACGGCAGGAGTAGTCGGTGATGACGTTGTGGTTGCGCCCCTGCTGACCGGCCAGAAAGGCCGCCAGATTGACCGCCCCGGCCGATACCCCGATGCAGTGATCAAATGCCGTGCGGCCCTTGGCCAGAAACGCATCCAGCACCCCGGCGGCGAAAATGCCGCGCATGGCGCCCCCCTCGACCACCAGGGCCGTCTGTCGCCGACTCATCTCGCCTCCCGTTTTGCTCTGTGAATGGTCTCACACTTTGGCCCATTCAGAGCCCGGCTGCCGGCCGGGATCCCTATAATGGGCACGCCTTCGCTCCCCATGAGCAAGGTATAACTTATTGATGCTACGGAATATTACAATGAAAAATATCAGCAAATCCCTACTGGCCGCTGCCATTTCCCTCGGATTGATGGCAGGCTGTAACAGCCAAAATGACTCCGAGACCCCGACCCCCATGGTTCGCTTCGCTACCTTCAACCTCTCCTTCGATCGCACCGCCGCCGGCATGCTGGCCGGTGAACTGGCCCTCAGCCGCACCGAGCAGGATGCCCTGCTGGCCCGCCTCGCCGACGGCACCTTGAGCGGCGCCGAGAAGACCAAGGCCCTCGACGTACAGCAGATCCGCAACATCGCCGAAATCATCCAGCGCACCCGGCCGGACGTGTTCCTGCTCAACGAATTCGACAATGACGGCAAGGGCAGCGACACCACGGACCTCAAAGCCTTCAACGACAACTACTTGGCCCACGCCCAGCACGACGAAGTGAAGGCCATCAGCTACCCGGTGCTGCAGAACTTTGCCACCAACACCGGCCTGATGAGCGGCCATGACCTCAACCTGGACGGCAAGGTCAACAACGGGCCGGACGACGCCTGGGGTTTTGGCAACTACCACGGCCAGTACGCCTTCGCCGTGATGTCCCAGTACCCCATCGATACCAAGCAGATCCGCACCTTCCAGAAATTCAAGTGGAAGGACATGCCGGGCGAAGTGAATCCCGTCATCGACGACTGCAACAATGCCAAGGCGCCGATCCCGGCAGGCCGCCAGTGTGGCGATGCCTGGTATGACGACGCCGCCTGGCAGGCCTTCCCGCTCTCATCCAAGAACCACGCCGACGTGCCGGTGCGCATCAAGCGTGGCAACAAGGAGGAAGTGATCCACTTCCTCATCTCCCACCCCACTCCGCCCATCTTCGGCAACGCGGCGCGCCACAACGTCAAGCACAACCGGGCCGAAGTCGCCTTCTGGCAGGATTACGTGGAGACCGCCAGCTACATGGTGGATGACGCCGGCAAGGCCGGTGGCCTGCCCGCGGGTGCCAAGTTCGTCATCGCTGGCGATCTCAACGCCGATCCCCAGATTGGCGATGGGGATCTCACCGCCATTCAGGATCTGCACAACCATGCGCTGGTCAATCAGTCCGTCACCAACGGCGCCCTGATCCCGGTCAGCCAGGGCGGCCCCGAGTGCCTCGCCAGCCAGCCGGATCAGTGCAAGCGCAACAACAACCGTCCCACCCCGGAGCGCATCACCAGCAGCAGCGGCCTGCAGCTCGACCACGTGCTGCCCTCCGCCAACCTGAACGCGGTCGCCTCCGGCGTGTTCTGGCCGGCCAGCTTCGAGCCGGGCTACCACCTGGTGTATGACGCCAAGCTCGGCATCGCCAAGGGCGTCAGTTCGGATCACCGTCTGGTGTGGGTCGACTTCAAACTGTGACAGTGACGCAGAGCAGATAAGCAACGGGGCCCGCAGGCCCCGTTTTCATTGGGTCGTCATACCAGCTTCTCCACCCGGGCCGGCAGCCCCTGACGGGCCGACGAGCCGATGGCCCAGTCCACCAGGGGGTAGCGGCCATGGCGGCTGGGATCCAATACCGCCAGATCGTTGAGATTGACTCCGGCCCCGCGCAGCGGATTGGCGAGCACTTTCTGGCCGTCTATCCAGTGTTCCCGCGCCCCCAGCTCCTTGTGGCCGAAACCGTGCTCGATGGCGATGGCATCGGCCTGCACCCCGGCCACGCACTCGGCCACCCCGATCACGCTACCATCCGGGGTGCTGACCCGCACCCTATCCCCACTCTCTATTCCCAGCTGCGCCGCCGTCTGCGCATTGAGCCGCACCCGGTTGCTGGGGTTCACCTGGCGCAGACGATCCGAGCCGATGCTCATGGAGCTCATGGTGTGAGATTTGTAACTGGTAAGCAGCAGCGGCCACTGGGCCGGCTTGAACGCCTCATTGAGCGGCGTGCCGTCCGCCAGCTGGGGGCGGAAGAAGCGCGGGGTACCGCTCAAGAACTGGCCGCTCTGGCTGTGACGGCAGCTGCCCACCTCGGGGTTCCACACCATCAGCGGCTTGGGCCAGCGCTTGCTCGGTTGACCCGCTGCGTCGCGCCCCTTGGCCGCCGGCTCGAAGCGCCCGCCGCGGGCGAAGAGATAGGCGGCGCGGCCCGCCTCCTCCACGCTCAGGGTGGCATTCAGCACTGGCAGGATCCGCTCCACCCCGGACCAGGCGAGATCCTCAGGCTCTATGGCTGGCACCGGCTCGCCGAGATAGGCGACGTTGGCCGCGCCGTAGAGGGAGAAGTCCGCCGCCCGGTTCAAGCCGTGCAGCTTGCCGTCCGCCCCTTTGAGCGCCCCCTCGCCAAAGCCCGGCAGCCCCAGCCGTTTGGCCACCGCGATAAAGAAGGACTCCATACAGACCGGCTCTCCCTCGGCGGTCTTGGCGACACGGGACTCCACGATGGGCCAGCGGCCGGTGGAGACCTTGGTCATCACCCCGTGCCAGGCACTGGCCCAGCCCCAGGACTCGTAGGTCAGGGTATCCGGCACCAGGTAGTCCGACAGCGCCGACGACTCGTTGATGAAGCTGTCGATGCTGATAAAGAGCGGCAGCACCTTGGGATCTTTCAACTGCTCGCCTATGGCCTTGGCGAGCCCGGCCTGGCCGTAGAGGGGGTTGCCCATGTGATTGATCCAGGCCTTGAGCCGGTAGGGATAGCCGTTCACCGCCGCGGTCAGGTGTTCGCCGAGCAAGGGGCCCGAGAGCGGGAACCAGGGCTCTTGCGCCGGATAGGGATTCTGGCCGGCCTCGCGCTTGCGCCGATATTCGGAGGTCTTCTCGTAGGGGAACTTGGAGCGCGACAGGAAGACCCCGGCGGGCTTGACCATGCCGGGGAAGCTCGCCAGATCGTAGCGCGGCCCCGCCCCGAAGGGGTCGAACTTGCCGCCGCTCGCCACGGCGCCACCCCTTGCGTTCAAGTTCCCTACCATGACGTTGAGCATCATGATGGCCCAGGCCGAGTAGAAGCCATTGGCGCTCATGGTGCCGCCGTGGGAGACCACGGCCGCCCGGGTGCCGTGGCTGGTGAACTCCCGCGCCAGCGCCTCGATGTCGGCCACCGGCACGGCGCACTCGGCGCTGTATTGCGCGAGGGAGTGCTCCCGGCACGCCTCGGCCAGCAGCTGGAAGCTGCTCTTCACCATCAGCACCCCCTTGGGGCCCTGAATGGGGCGAGCCACCCAGAGGTTGGCCCGCTCACACTGGCTGGCGGGTCTCGGCTCGCCGCTGCTCGCCTCCTCTACCAGCATGGCGTCGCCCTCCCCATAGGCTTCCCCATCAAAGGGCAAGCCAAGATCGCTGGCCCGCAGCATCTGGCCGAAGCGCGGATGCCCCTCGTCGCAGAGCACCAGGTGGCTGGCGTTGCAAAAACCGCGATAACCGGCCCGCTCGGCGGCGGCAGCATTGGGTGCCGTCAGGAAGGGCTCGGCGTAGCGTTGGTTGTCGATGATCCAGCGCAGCATGGCCATGGCCAGCGCCGAGTCGGTGGCAGGGCGGATGGGCAGCCAGCGGTTGGCGGGGGCGGACGGCATGTTCACCGTGTTGGGCAGGCTGGGGGCCACCACCACGTAGGAAAATGGCTTGCCCGGCCGCGCCCGGTTCGCCGCCAGCTGACGGGACTGGCGCTTGAAGGGATTGCCCGATTGCTGGGGCGAGGTGCCCATGAACAGCAGGAAGTCGCTCTCGTCCCAGTCCGGCTTGAGGTGGGCGTTCTTCTCCAGATCGTCCAGCAGGGCGCCGGCCCCGACCCGGAACGACAGGCCGCAGTATGCGCCGTGGTTGGCGAAGTTGCGGGTGCCGAAGCTGTTGAAGGTGAAGCGCTTGATGAAGTGATCTCGCCCCTCGTCCGAGGCGTTGCTCACCAGCAGCTGGTTGGCCCTGGGGCCGTATTCCGGGTTGGCCGGGTCGAGCGGCTCGCCGAGGTTGCGAATGGCCCGCAGCCCCTCGACAACCCCCTCGCCAAACAGATCCCCCCCCTCCACCACCTCGGCCACCAGCTGCTCGAAGGGGATGCTCTGCCAGCGACCGCTGCCACGGGGCCCCACCCGCTTGAGACAACGGGTGACTCGCTGCGGGCTGTCGAGCTGCTCCAGCATGGCGTTGCCCCGCGCGCAGGCGGTGGAGCGCCCGTCCAGCCCCCCTTCCTGGTAGCCACTGGTTGCGAGCAGCGCCTGTTTGACCGGGGTCTTGAAGTCAATGTGATGGCGGGCGGAGAGGGGGTGATAGGGGTTGCCCAGGATCCGCACTATCTGGTCGCGCTCGTTGTCGATGCGAGCCCGCACTCCGCACAGGGTCCAGCAGCCGAGGCACATGGTGTTGGCAACCCGCTGGGCCGGGTTGGGGTGCAGCTCCCCCCGCTCGTCAACCCGGTACTCCACGGCCAGCGAGTTGCCATGGATGGGATCCCGGGTCGGCTTGCCCGAGCTGCCGGTGGCGAGACCAGTCGCCACCTGCTTGAGGGTGTCGCTGTAACCGGCGACGAACAGCCCGGTACCGCCGGCGATGGCGGCGCCCTTGAGAAACTTGCGCTTGCTGTGATCCATCAGAGTGCCTCGCGTGCAAAAGTTGTGGATGCCTTGATGGCGGGGGAAACAGAGGGGCACACCAGCTCCGAGAGGGCCACCAGCAGGGCCAGCAGCAGACCGAAGGTGCCGAGAATGCCGAGCACACCGGCCGGGCCCCAGGCGATTTCATAGAGGTAGACGCCGGCCCCGTACTTGGGGGCGAGCTGCCCCTGGATCAGCACCAGCCAGCGCAGGCCCCACATCAGGTGCAGCCCCAGCAGCGCCAGCCCCCAGAGTGCCAGGCGAGCAGAGATCCTGGGCCGGAGCAGCATCAGCAGGCTGGCCAACACCAGGGTCAACAACAGCCAGTGGGCCGCCAGCCGCCAGCTCGGGTCGAACCGATAGAGGGCCGCGGCCTCTGCCGCCGAGGCACCGCCCAACAGGGCCCAGCCCAGCAGGGAGAGGGCCAGCAGGCTCAAGGTCCAGCCACTCTGGCGCAGCAGGGTCGACTCGGTCTGGGCACGCCAGCCCGCCAGCAAGCGGTTGAGCAGCAACAGGGCGCTCTGGGCCCCCAGCACGGCGCTCAGGGTCAGCAGCCAGGGCAACCAGGGGGTATGCCAGAGCGGGCGCGCCGCCACCGCCATGGTCTCGAACCCGGTGTAGAGGGCGATGCTGAGCCCGCTCACGGCCGCCAGCAGGGAGAGGGGCCGCTGCCAGACGTGCCCCGACCAGCTTCCCAGGCAGAGCAGCCGGGCAAGGCGGGCTATCTTGTCCCCTTCTGCGCCGCGCCGGGCCAGGGCAGGCCTTAGCAGCAGCCAGCCGAGCAGCATGGAGAGCAGGCTGAACAGCGGCAGCAGGTAGGCGCCATACCACATGACGGAGCCAAAACGCGTCTGGGCGTAGAAGTGCCAGGCCCGGGCCGGCTGGTGCAGATCCGCGGTCAGGGCGATGGGGGCCACCAAGCCGGCAGCCACCATCAGCACCGCCGCCAGGATCTGCAGCCGCGGATCCGGTGCCTTGCGCCACAGCTCAAACGCGCCGAGCCAGAGGGCCCCGTAGGCGAGGCCGATGAGAAAGAAATATTGCACCGCCCAGGGCAGCCAGGTGATGGGCTGAGCCGGGGCCAGCAGTTCGTTAATGACCATGGGCTATCTCCTTGCCATCGTCGGTGAGCAGGGTGCGCAGGGCCGGGTTGCCGTCGACCTTGCTGACGAAGGCCTCGTCCATACCGAGATAAAAGACCCGCGGCTGGGTATTGGCCTCCGGCTTGAGCACCTTGAGCGCCGGCTCGTGTTCGCGCAGCAAGCGGCTTATCCGGCTCTTGGGGTCGTTCAAATCGCCTATGATGCGCGCCTCGCCGACACAGCTCTCCACGCAGGCGGGCAAGAGCCCCGCCTCCAGCCGATGGGCGCAGAAGGTGCACTTGTCGGCGGTGTTGGTCTCGTGGTTGATGAAGCGGGCGTCGTAGGGGCAGGCCTGCACGCAGTAGCCGCAGCCGACGCACCAGTCGTTGTTGACCACGACGATGCCGTCATCGCGCTGGAAGGTGGCGCCGGTGGGGCAGACATCGAGGCAGGCGGGCTCGGCGCAGTGGTTGCACAGCCTCGGCAGCATCAAGAGGGAGGCGGGAGCCTCGAGGGCGGCCACGTCGCTCACCTCGTACTGGCTCACCGTGGTGCGAAACTGGCCGAGAGGGGGCTGGTTTTCGATGGTGCAGGCCACGGTGCAGGCCTGGCAGCCGACGCAGCGGCGCAGGTCGATCAGCATGCCGTAACGCTTGCGACCGTCCCCCCGGCTGATGGCCGCACGCCCGTTGCGGGGAGCGGGAACGGACTGCGCCTGAACCTGGGTGACGGGGATCAGGGCCGCCCCTGCGGTGAGGGCGGCGATCCCGGATAACAATCGGCGCTTGCTGGGCTCCATGGCGTCTTTCCTTCTGCTGAGCTGGCTTGAAAGGGGTTGGGCCGATTGTCCTCAACGCAGGAAGTCGCCTCTATTGTGGTTTTCCACATACCGGGAGCCGGGTTGATCCAGCGCAATAAAAAATGCCCCAGCCCTGTTGAACTGTGACCGGGGCGGCGTTTGCCGCCCCTCCCGGCCCCGTTCGCGTGCAAGCGCACGCCCCGGTGATAGACTGCCCCCTTTGCACCGAGAGGAAAGCCCCCTGCACGTCCCAGTTCCCTTGCCCCTGCTCAGCCTGCTGCTCTGGCTCGCCCTGTCAGCCCTGCCGCTGCGGGTGCATGCCGCCCCGACCCCCTCTTTGCCAGCGCCGGCCCGACAGGAATCCGCACCATCCCAGGCCACGCCAGTGCAGGCCTTGGCCGAGCCGATACGCATCGGCGTACTGGCGACCCGCGGCCCGGCACTGGCCAGAGCCCAGTGGCAACCGCTGCTGCGCTGGCTGGCACAGCGCGTGCCCGACCATCGCTTCGTACTGCATCCGCTGGGGCTCGATGAACTGGCCAAGGCCGTCGCCCGCGAGCACCTCGATTTCGTCATCACCAACCCGGGCCAGTCGGTGAGCCTGGCACGCCAGTATCCACTGGCCTGGCTCGCCACCCTCAAGAGCCCGGCCGGGGGGGACAACCTTGCCATCGGCGCCGCCCTGGTGGTGCCCGCCCAGGCCCCCTACCGACACTGGCGTGACCTCGAGGGGCAAGCGGTCGCCGCCGTTTCGGAGAACGCCTTCGGCGGCTACCTCGCCTATCGCTTTGAGGCGGGCGAACAGGGGGTCAGGCTGGAACACTTCTTCTCCACCGTGCAGTTCACCGGCTTTCCGCTGGACCGGCTCATCGAGCGGCTGGCGGCAGGCGAGGTAGCCGCCGCCATCGTGCCGGTGTGTCAGCTGGAGCGCATGGAGCGGGAGGGCAAGGTCACCAGGGGGGCGTTTCGGGTGCTGGACGATCAGGCACCGGCCGGCTTTGGTTGCCAGAGCTCGACCCGGCTCTACCCCAACTGGTCCTTCGCCAAGACAGAGCGGGCCTCCCCCGCGCTGGCGCTGGCGGTGACCCGTGCGCTGTTCGACCTGCCCGCTGATAGCGAGGCGGCCATCGCCGCCGATTCGGCGGGCTGGACCGTGCCCACCAGCGAGCTCGCCATCGACCGCCTGCTCAAGGCGCTGGATCGCCACCCGCTGCAGGGCCCCTGGTGGCAAGCGGCCTGGCACTGGCTGCGCCAGCATCAACAGTGGGGCTGGGGCGCCCTGGCGCTGGTACTGCTGCTGGGGGGTCACCACCTGCTGCTGCAATACCTGTTCAACCGCAGCCAGCGCCGGCTGCTCAAAGCCCACCACCAGCTCGAGCAGAAGGGGCGTCAGCTCGAGCAGGCCAGACGGCTCGCCGAACTGGGCGAGCTGGGCGCCAACGTGGCCCACGAGATCAATCAGCCCCTCAGCGCCATCGCCAACTACAGCCAGGGGGCCTTGTTGCGACTGGACAGATTGGCACAGGATCCGGCCCAGGCTGCCGCCCAGGCCTCCCTGCGTCAGGCCCTGGAGCAGATAGGGCTCCAGGTCCAGCGCATCACCCAGACCGTCAACCGGCTCAGGGCCCGGCTGCAAAAGCGCCCTCCCCGCGTCGAGCCTTGTGACCTGCCCACCCTGGTGGCGGAGTTGCGCCCCCTGCTGGAGCAGATGCTGGCGCCGCTCGACGTCGCCTTCACCCTGCACTGGCGGGGCCAGCCGCGCCGGCTGCCTCTGGACGGCACCGGGATGGAGCAGCTGCTGGTCAACCTCATCAAGAATGGCGCCGAGAGTGCGGCGAAGAGGGCGGCGCAGAGGGCCCGCGCTGCTGTTCACTCTCCTGCTCACCCCCCTGCGCAAGCACCGGCACAGGAGCCTGCCCGGGTCGAGCTGCTCATCGCCTTCGAGTCGCAGAGTTTGCTGCTGGAGATCCGCGACAACGGCGCCGGCCTGAGGATCCCCGTGACCGAACTGCAGCAGGCGTTTTACAGCGACAAGCCCGATGGCATGGGGCTGGGGCTGGCCATCTGCCGGGAGGTGGTCGAGAGCCATCGCGGCCAGTTCAGTCTGGAGAACCTGAGCCCCCACGGCTGCCTGGCCCGGGTCATCCTGCCCGTGCCACCACCCGAAACCCTCCCTTCATCCACCGACATCCCGAGGAACTGAGATGACGTCCCCCTCCCGCCCCCCGCTCTATCTGGTTGACGATGACGAGGCAGTGCTCGACTCCCTGCGCTTCATGCTGGAGAGCTGCGACGAACGGCCGCTGTTCAGCTTTGCCGATGGTGAGCGCTTTCTAACCGAGGTCGACCTGCACCAGCCCGCCTGCCTCATCCTCGACTGCCGCATGCCGGGACTGTCGGGCCCCGAGGTACAGCAGCGGCTGAAGGCGGCCCAGAGCCCCATCGCCATCCTATTTCTCACCGGCCACGGCGAGGTGCCGCTGGCGGTGGAGTCCCTCAAGCAGGGGGCGGTGGATTTCTTGCAAAAGCCGGTGCAGCTGGCCCCCCTGCTCGCCGCCATCGGCCGGGCCGAGCAGGCAACGCTGAGTGCGGCCACCCGTTTCGCCCAGCTGGCCGCCTACCGGCGGCTCACCCCGCGCGAGCACCAGCTGCTGCAACTCATCGCCCGGGGCCACAAGAATCAGCAGATAGCGCAGGACCTCTGCATCTCGGTGCGCACCGTCGAGGTGTGCCGCGCCAGCCTGATGCGGCGCCTCGAGGTCGATTCCCTGGCTGAGCTGATGCTGCTCTATGCAAACGTCCATTCAGCCCCCTGAGCCAAGCCACTAATCCAGGCCCCTGAGCCGGGCCGGGAGAGTGACCCACTTGCCGGGCCTATGGCCATCCCCCATCGGCCGCACAGGGGATGCCTTTGGCTCAGGGTGCCGGCAAATCTGTGCGCAGGCGCGCTATTCCGGCGCCCGCGGCTTGCAGCGCAAATCGGGGTTTGCTAATACTCCGCGTCCATTGGATGAGCATCCCCTTTCGAGATAGTGTGCCGTGGCTTTCGAACAATTCGCGCTCGTGATATCTCTCTTCCAGCAGCTCTGCGTCTATCTGGTGATCGCCTGGCTGCTCTCCAAGACGCCGCTGTTCATGCCGCTGACCCAGGTGACCCTGAGCTGGCCCCACAAGATCCTCTGCTACCTCATCTTCTCCGGCTTCTGCGTGATGGGCACCTATTTTGGCCTGAGAGTCGAGGACTCCATCGCCAACACCCGCGCCATCGGCGCCGTGCTCGGCGGCATCGTCGGCGGCCCGGTGGTCGGGCTGCTGGTGGGGCTCACCGGCGGCATCCATCGCTACTCGCTGGGGGGCTTCACCGCGCTGGCCTGCACCTTCTCCACCATCGCCGAGGGGCTGCTCGGCGGCCTGGTGCACCGCCACTTCGTCGCCCGCCACCGGCTTGACCTGCTGTTCAGCCCCTGGGTGGTGGGATCTGTGGCCCTCATCGCCGAACTGATGCAGATGGGGATCATCTTGCTGGTGGCCCGCCCGTATGACGACGCCGTCCATCTCATCGAGAACATCATCGCCCCCATGCTGGTGGCCAATACCCTGGGGGCCGCCATGTTCATGCGGATGATCCTCGATCACCGCGCCATGCTGGAGAAGTATTCGGTCGCCTTCTCCGCCCGCGCCCTCAAGATCGCCGAGCGGGCGATGCGGGTGCTGGACAAAGGCTTCACCCAGCAGGCGTGCCAGCAGATGGTGCGCATTCTCTACGAGGAGACCGGGGTGGGCGCCGTGGCCATCACCGATCGGGAGAAGCTGCTCGCCTTCATCGGCATCGGCGAGGATCACCACCTGCCGGGTACCGCCATCAACTCGGCCCACACCTTCAAGGCGATCCAGCACAACGAGGTGGTCTATGCGGACGGCAACCTCATCCCCTACAGTTGCAACCTGCATCCCCAGTGCCGGCTCGGCTCCTCGCTGGTCATTCCGCTGCGGGGGGAAGAGGGGTCGGTGGTGGGCACCATCAAGCTCTACGAGCCCAAGCGCAAGTTCTTCTCCTCCATCAACCGCACCCTGGGGGAAGGGATTGCCCGGCTGCTCTCCGGCCAGATCCTGGCCAGCAAATACAACGAGCAGAAGCGACTGCTGGCCCAGTCGGAGATCAAGCTGTTGCAGGCGCAGATCAACCCGCACTTCCTGTTCAACGCCCTCAACACCCTGGCGGCGGTGATCCGGCGCGACCCCGAGGATGCCCGCACCCTGGTGCACCACCTCTCCACCTTCTTTCGCAAGAACCTCAAGCGCCAGGGGGACGAGGTGACCCTGGCCGACGAGCTGGAGCACGTGAACGCCTACCTGCACATCGAGCAGGCCCGTTTTGCCGAGCACCTGAGCGTGCAGATCCAGATTCCCGAGCCGCTGCTGGAGTACCGGCTGCCCACCTTCTCCCTGCAACCCATCGTCGAGAACGCCATCAAGCACGGCATCTCCCAGATGTTCGAGCCCGGCCGGCTCACCCTCACGGCGCGGCAGGAGAGCGAGCAGCTGGTGCTGGAGGTGTGTGACAACGCCGGCCTCTATCAGGCCAAACGGGAGGAGAGCGGCCTTGGCATGAACATAGTGGACCGGCGCATCAAGGCCCGTTACGGCGCCGAGTACGGGGTCACCATTCACTGCGAGCCCCATCAATCCACCCGGGTGAGGATCACCCTTCCCCTGCAGGAGAGCCCATGCTGACCGCCCTGATCGTCGACGATGAACCCCTCGCCCGCGAGGAGCTGCGGCTGCTGCTGGAGCAGGCGGGCAACATCAGCCTGCTGGGGGAATGCGCTCACGCCATGGAGGCGCTGCCCGCCATCCATCGCCTCAAACCCGACCTGCTGTTTCTCGACATCCAGATGCCGCGCATCAGCGGGTTGGAACTGGTGAGCATGCTGGACCCGGACTTGCGTCCCCACATCGTCTTCATCACCGCCTACGACGAGTTTGCCCTGCGCGCATTCGAGGAGAATGCTCTCGACTACCTGCTCAAACCGGTCACGGCAGAGCGAATGAACAAGGCCCTGGAGCGCATCCAGCGGCTGCTCTCGCCAAAGGGGGAGCTGGCGGGCCAACCACTGCCGGACCCGACCCGCATCGCCCAGCCCCTGCGCAGCATCCCCTGCAGCGGCCACAACCGCATTCTGCTGCTGCCCCTTGGCGAGGTAGAGTTCGTCCACAGCGATCTGGCCGGCAACAAGGTGGTGAGCGCCCAGCAGCAGGGCACCACAGAGCTGACCCTGCGCACCCTGGAGGAGAAGACCGGCTTCGTGCGCTGTCACCGCCAGTACCTGCTCAACCCGGGCCAGATCCGCGAGATCCTGCTGCTCGACGGCGGCCTGGCGGAGGTGGTGACCCAGGGCGGCCACAAGGTGCCGGTGAGTCGCCGCTACCTCAAGCCCCTCAAGGAGTTGCTGGAGATCCCCTGAGGAGCGGGCCACTCCCCCCGCTCCTGCTCTGCCCGTTACCACTCACCCGCTTGCCGAGCCCGCCGGCTCATCCCTCAAACCGCTCGGGGCCGCTTTTCTGCCGCTCGCGGGCGGCCCTCTGCCACTGACCTTTTCTGCGCTCCCCTTTCCCTGCCGCATCGGTAGAGTGCAGCCTGAGCCCGGCCGGATTGGCCGCAGGAAAAGGAAACTCCGTCATGCAACACGCAATCACCTTCGTCATTGCGGCCCTCTGCATCCTCGCCATCGCCTATCGCCTCTACGGCGTGTTCTTTGTGCGCAAGGTGCTGATGGCCGACGACAAGCTGGTCACCCCCTCCCACCAGCTGGAAGATGGCAAAAACTATGTGCCGACCAACAAGTGGGTCAACTTCGGCCAGCACTTCGCGGCCATCGCCGCCGCCGGCCCGCTGGTGGGCCCGGTCCTGGCCGCCCAGTACGGCTACCTGCCGAGCTTTCTCTGGCTGCTGATCGGCTGCGTCATCGGCGGCGCGGTGCACGACACAGTCGTGCTGTTCGCCTCCATGAAGCATCAGGGCAAGTCCCTCTCCGAGGTGGCCAAGGCCGAGCTCGGCCCCATCGCCGGCTGGTGCACCGGCCTTGCGATGCTGTTCATCATCACCATCACCATGGCGGGTCTCTCCATGGTGGTGGTACACGCGCTGGAGCGTAACGCCTGGGGCGTGTTCGCGGTGTTCATGACCATCCCCATCTCCATGGTGGTGGGGATCTGGCACAAGCTGACCGGCAACCTGCAAGCCGCCTCCTGGGTAGGCTTCATCGCCGTGCTGGCCTGCGTCTTCTTCGGCCCCTACGTGCAAGAGAGCGCCTTCGGTGCCTGGCTGACCCTGCGTGCCGAGACCATCAGTCTGGCGCTGCCCATCTACGCCTTCTTCGCCACCGCGTTGCCGGTCTGGCTGCTGCTCACCCCGCGCGGTTACATCTCCAGCTTCATGAAGATCGGTGTATTCGGCGCCCTGGTCATCGGCGTCATCTGTATCAACCCCGAGATCCAGTTCCCCGCCATGACCCAGTTCGTCCACGGCGGCGGCCCGGTACTGGGTGGCCCGGTCTGGCCCTTCATCTCCATCACCATCGCCTGTGGCGCCATCTCCGGCTTCCACGCCTTCATCGGCTCCGGCACCACCCCGAAACTGGTGGACAAGTGGAGCGACATCCTGCCGGTCGCCTTCGGTGCCATGCTGGCCGAGTGCGTGGTGGGCGTGATGGCGCTAATCGCCGCCACCGCCCTGCACCCGGCCGACTACTTCGCCATCAACGCCACCCCGGAAGCCTTCGCCAAACTGGGGATGCAGGTGGTGGACTTGCCGTTCCTCTCCCAGGAGATCGGCATGGACCTGAACGGTCGCACCGGCGGCGCCGTCACCCTGGCGGTGGGCATGTCCTACATCTTCACCAAGGTGCCCTGGTTCAGCAACCTCGCCTCCTACTTCTTCCAGTTCGTGGTGATGTTTGAAGCTGTGTTCATCCTGACTGCCGTCGACTCCGGCACCCGGGTCTCCCGCTACCTCATTCAGGACTTCTTCGGCGAGTTCTATCCGCCCCTCAAGCGCATCGACTGGATGCCGGGCGCCATCGGGGCCAGCGTGCTCGCCTGCGTGATGTGGGGGTATCTGCTGATGTCCGGTGATATCGGTTCGGTGTGGGCGCTGTTCGGGGTCTCCAACCAGCTGATGGCCTCGGTGGGCCTCATCATCGGTGCCACCATCATCTTGCGACTGGCCAGCAAGCGCCGCTACATGCTGACCTGCCTGATCCCGCTGGCCTACCTGTTCGTCACCGTCAACTACGCCGGTTACTGGATGGTCAGCCACGTCTACTTCAACCCCGAAGCCAAGGGCTACAACCTGCTCAACGGCGGCATCTCGCTGCTGATGCTGGGCCTTGGCGCCGTCATCCTGGTGTCGGCCATCCGCAAGTGGATTGAGCTGTGGAAGCTGCGCCAGCAGCCCGAGTTCCGGATAGCCCCGGCCAGCGCCAGCTGACCCATCCGCTGCAACCACAAACCCCGGCATGCTGGGGTTTGTGGCATCTGGCGATCAAAAAACGGCCTCATCAGGATACATGGCGCCATCGATCACAGAACCCGAGCAGCGATCGGGCTAGAATGGGGGCTTCCGTCACCCGGCTAGGGCCGGTGACCTCTTCGCGCTTTCACTTATCGAGGACACGCTTCATGGAACTGCTTCTTCTCAGCAACGGCAAAGCCACCGAATGCCCGGGCCTGCTCGGCTGGGCCCGGGATCGGGTGCAGACCCTGCTCGCCCGCAAACAGGTCAAGCGCATCCTGCTCATCCCCTACGCGGTGATCCGCAGCGACTGGGATGCCCGCGCCTTGGAGCTCAGCGAGAGCCTGGGGGTGGAGGCCATCAGCATCCATCAGTTCGATGACCCGGTGGACGCGATCAACCATGCCGACGCCATCTTCATCAGCGGCGGCAACACCTGGCGCCTCAACCAGCTGCTGCACGAGAACGGCCTGGTGGTGCCCATCCAGCGTGCCGTGCGCGAGCGGGGCGTGCCCTATGTGGGCTGGAGCGCCGGTTGCAACGTGGCAACCCCGAGCATCCGCACCACCAACGACATGCCGGTCTGCAGCGCCGCCGTGCTGCCTGCGCTGGGGCTGTTCCCGCTGCAGATCAACCCCCACTATCTGGATGCCAGCATCAGCGGCCACATGGGGGAGACCCGCGACGAGCGCCTGGCCGAGTTCTGCGCCATCAACCCGAGCGAACACGTGGTGGCTTTGCGCGAGGCGAGCCTGCTCCAGGTCAGTGGTGAGCACATCGAATACTGGAGCGCCCGCGGCGAAGGCTTCAAAATCTTCAAACACGCCGAGACCACCCAGGAGTTCAGCACGGCCGCGCCGCTGGCCGAGTTGACGCCGTTTCGCCCGCGCGGCTGAATGATGCTGACCGGCTGAAAACCCACTGGGGGCGCAGGATGTCGCCCCTTTCTTGCAATGAAGGGAGGATGAGATGAAGAGCAGGACTGAACACGACAGCTTCGGCGCGATCGCCGTGCCGGCCGATCGGCTGTGGGGGGCCCAGACCCAGCGCTCCCTGCAACACTTCGACATCTCCGGCGAGCGCCAGCCGATGGCGCTGATCCACGCCCTGGCCCGCATCAAGTCGGCCTGTGCCCGGGTCAACCACGCCAACGGACTGCTGCCCGCCCGCACGGCCCAAGCCATCATGAGCGCCGCCGACGAGATCCTGTGCGGCCAGCATGATGAGGAGTTCCCGCTGCGGGTATGGCAGACAGGCTCCGGCACCCAGACCAACATGAACCTCAACGAGGTGCTGGCCAACCGGGCCAGCGAGCTGCTCGGCGGCACCCGTGGCGAGGGGCGGCTGGTGCACCCCAACGACGAGGTGAACAAGAGCCAGTCGAGCAACGACGTCTTCCCGAGCGCCATGAACCTGGCGGCCGTCACGGCCATCACCCAGCAACTGCTGCCCGCCCTGGCCGCCCTGCGCACCACCCTGGCCGGCAAGGCGGCAGCCTTCGACAACATCGTCAAGATCGGCCGCACCCATCTGCAGGATGCCACCCCGCTCACCCTGGGGCAGGAGTTCTCCGGCTGGGTCGCCCAGCTCCAGCAGGGGGAGCGCCATATCCGGGCCGCCCTGCCCCATCTGTGCGAGCTGGCGCTGGGGGGCACCGCCGTCGGCACCGGCCTCAACACCCCGCCCGGCTTCGCCGAGGCGGTGGCCGCCACCCTGGCCGAGCAGACCGGGCTGCCGCTGGTGAGCGCCCCCAACAAGTTCGAGGCGCTGGCGGCGAGCGATGCCCTGGTGCATGGCCACGGCGCCCTCAAGACGCTGGCCGCCTCCCTCATGAAGATCGCCAACGACGTGCGCTGGCTGGCGAGCGGTCCCCGCAGCGGGCTGGGGGAGCTGCTCATCCCGGAAAACGAGCCTGGCTCTTCCATCATGCCCGGCAAGGTCAATCCGACCCAGTGCGAGGCACTCACCATGCTGTGCGCCCAGGTGATGGGCAACGACGTGGCCATCAACATCGGCGGTGCCAGCGGCAATTTCGAGCTCAACGTGTTCAGGCCGATGATCGCCCACAACTTCCTGCAGAGCGTGCGGCTGCTGGCGGACGGCATGCAGAGCTTCCACGACCACTGCGCCGTCGGCATCACCCCAAACCAGCCCCGAATCGACGAGCTGCTGGCCCGCTCCCTGATGCTGGTGACGGCGCTCAACCCCCATATCGGCTATGACAAGGCGGCAGAGATCGCCAAGCGGGCCCACCATGAGGGGCTCAGCCTGCGGGAGGCGGCCATCGCCTCCGGCCACCTGACGGCGCAGCAGTTCGATGCCTGGGTGGTGCCGGCCGACATGGTGGGTCGGCGCGGCGGCTGAGCCAGCCCGGCGGGAAACACGAGATAAAAAAGAAGCCGGACTGCGCCGGCTTCTTTTTTCATCAATGAGTCAGGGTTTGGCAAGCTTGCTCAGCGCATCCAGCTCGCGCTGGGCGGCCAGCAGCTTGGTCTGGGCCTCTTCCAGCTTGGCCTGCTTCTTGGCGATCTTGTCGGGCTTGCCCGTCACCCTGGCGTTTTGCAGCTCGACCAACCGTTCGTTGACCTGCACCTTGAGCTCCGCCACCCGCTGCTGCTGCTCCTTGAACAGGCCGGCGTCGGTGCAGTGAGTCTCGATATTGCGCAGGGCCCGCTCCAGCCCGGCGACCTGATCCGCATTGTCGTGCGCCTTGGCAAACACCAGCTGATCCTTGACGGCCTGCTGGCGCGCCTTGCAGCCAACGGCCTCACTGCCATAGGCCTGGCCGGCCAACAGCAGCATGCTCATTCCGATAACCTTCCACATAACGACCTCGTTCCCCTGTCATGTTTGATGGCCGCCTATCAGACCGTACTCGGCCGGCCGGGTCAAGGCGCGGGCAAACCAGCTACGACAGAGTTTGTGCGACATCACGCCAACGGGGTGCCGATGGGCCTACAATGGCTACTTTCATCAAGGAGTCCGTTATGAATCAAGAGATTGTCATCATCGCCAACGGCGCCCCCTATGGCAGCGAATCCCTGTTCAATACCCTGCGCCTGGCCATCGCCCTGCGCGAGCAGGGCGGTGCCAACCTGAAACTGTTTCTGATGTCAGATGCGGTCAGCGCCGCACTGGCGGGCCAGGCCCCGGCCGAGGGCTACAACCTGCGCCAGATGCTGGAGATCCTGCTGGCTCAGGGGATCAGCATCCGCCTTTGCAAGACCTGTACCGATGCCCGTGGCATCACGGCGCTGCCGCTCATCGAGGGGATCGAGATCGGCACCCTGCCGCTGCTGGCCCAGTGGACACTGGCGGCCGACAAGGTGTTGACCTTCTAGCAGTGAGAGAACCAGGCGCAGGCATTGATCTGCAACAATCCTGCGCCATTTGAAAACCTGTTCACAGCTGTTAATGTCTACACTGTCAGTTAGATAACAACGTGCGCGCTTTCATTTTCGTTCAGGGAACTGCCATGAATCCAACCGAACAGACTCTGCTGGAACAAATGCGGATCACCGAGTTCGAAATCGCTCATCGCAAGGAGCTGTTGCTGCTGGATGAACGGGATTTCGCCCTGCTCGCCAGCTACCGTCCCAAAATCGAGCCCCACATCGACGCCCTGGTCGACAAGTTTTACACCCTGCAGACCGGGATCACCGAAATTGCCCTGCTGATCGGCGACGCCGACACCCTCACCCGGCTGCGGGCCGCCCAGCGCCGCTACATTCTCGACCTGTTCAGCGGCCTGTACGACCTGGAATACGTCAACAACCGGCTGCGGATCGGGCTGGTGCACAAGCGGATCGGGGTAGAGCCCAAGCTCTATCTGGCCGCCATCAACACCCTCAAGGGGCTGCTCATCGAGGATATCTTTACCCAGATAGACCATGAGCCGGACCGCATCACCATGCTGACCGCCCTCGACAAGCTGTTCCTGTTCGACATCACCCTGGTGTTCGAGACCTATATTCGCAGCCTGGTGTCGGAGATAGAGTCCTCCAAGGAGAAATCGGAGATCTACGCCAAGTCGCTGGAGGAGAAGGTGCGCGAACGTACCCAGCAGCTGGAGGAGATGAGCCGGACCGATGCCCTCACCGGCCTGCTCAGCGTACGCCACCTGCAGGAGAACCTGACCCGCACCCTGCGTACCTGCCAGCGCCGCTCAGAGCCGGTGGTCATCGCCTATCTCGACATCGATGACTTCAAGCAGATCAACGACAGCCAGGGCCATCAGCGCGGGGACGAGATCCTGCGCATCGTCGGCGACTGCATTCGCAAGGTCTCACGGGCGGAGGATTGCTGTTTCCGTTACGGCGGGGACGAGTTCTGCCTGATCCTGCCCAACTGCAACGAGGAGCAGGCCAGAGACGTCTACCTGCAGCGGCTGACCAACGCGCTGGCCGAGCAGATCAGTGACGTTACCCTCAGCATCGGTCTGGTACAGACCGGGCCGGTCCAGTTCGACGAGGGCAACAGCCTGATCCGGCTGGCCGACGAGCGCATGTATGCCGCCAAGAAGGCGATGAAGCTGGTCAACCAGAACAGTACCCACTGAGGTTCAATCCTGCCTGACCCGAATCCGTTCCGGGCGCGCAATGCGGGCGCCCCACTCATAGAGCAGGAAGGTAAACAGGCAGAGCACCGCCATCAGCACATAGAGCGCCTGACCGCCCCACACGGCAAGGATCCAGCCCCCCAGTAGAGCGCCGATGGCGCCACCCAGCCCGGCCAGCGCACCGGCACCGAAGTAGCTCCCCTTCAGGTGCGGGGGCGACATCTGATCGATCAGCACGTTGAGCAGCGGAAACAGTATGGTCTCCCCCACGCTCAGCATCAGTACCGCCCCAACCCAGTGCGACCACTGCTGCGGATCCCCCAGCGCAAACAGCACCTGAGCCCCCAGAAACAGGGTGATGCCGACGTGCAGGCGCACCTTGCCCGGCCAGCGGGCCAAGAAGTGCAGCAGGGGAAACTGCAGCAGCACCACGGTCAGGGCGTTGGTGGCCACCAGAAGGGCGATGAGGCTCGCCACCTCTGGCGTCCCGGCCCGGGTCAGGTACTGCACCAACGGTGAGTGAAACTGGGAATAGACCAGGTTCATCAGCAGGTTGGCCAGTACCAGCAGCAAGAAGCCCCGGTCCAGCCACAGCACCTTGATGGCCGCACGCAGGCCCAGCTCGCTGCCGTGGGTCGCCACTACCCTGTTTTGCGCAAATCCCCAGAGGAAGGCAGCCCCCAGCAGCAGATAGCTGCCACTGAGCAGCAGGAAGGTCTGCTGCTGGGCACTGATGCCGAGGGTCACCCCCAGCAGGGGGCCGAGAGCCGCCCCCAGGTTGAGCAGGAAGTAGCGCAGGTGCAACGCCAGCTCGCGCGCCTTGGCCGAGGCCAGGCTGTCAGCCATCAACGCCTTGCCGGGTGCATCGATGAGCCCGGAGGAGAGGCCGCTGCCGAGCACCCCGAGTCCGAGCCAGAGCACCGAATGGGAGAAGCCAAGCAGACCGTAGCAGAGCACCGAGACCAGACAACCCGCCAGCAGGATGTTGCGCCGCCCCAGCTTGTCGGACAGCCAGCCGCCATAGAAGCTGACCAGGGTGGAGATGGCGGCAGTCGCCCCCAGCATGGCGCCGATGGCGGTCGCCGAGAGGCCATACTCCCGATAGAGCAAGATGGAGAGAAACGGCCAAACCATGTAATAGTTGGTGCGCACCATGAAGGTGCCCAGGATCACGGTCCAGACCAGGGGAGGAAACTGCCTGAGGAGGGCCCACGACATCACACTGCTCCTTGTTGCCCGTCGCGCGGGAAGCCTTTCGTTATAACAAGAGGTCTCAAAAGAGACAACATCAAGCCGCAAATATAAAAAAAGCCGACCCTGAGGTCGGCTTTTTCACTGCTCGGCGGCTTATTCGGCGGCCGGCTCTTCGACGGCGGCAACAGCCGGCTCGGCTGCGGCTTCGGTCGGGGCGTTCGCTTCCTTGATGGAGAGACGCACGCGGCCCTGACGGTCCACTTCCAGTACCTTCACCTTCACCACGTCACCGATCTTCAGATAGTCGGCCACGTTCTGCACGCGTGCATCGGTGATCTGGGAGATGTGCACCAGACCGTCCTTGCCCGGCAGGATGTTGACGAAGGCACCGAAGTCAGCCAGACGTACAACCTTGCCTTCGTAGATGCGGTTCACTTCGATCTCGGCGGTGATGGCCTCGATACGGCGGATCGCTTCCTTGGCGGCATCACCGTCAACGGCGGCGATGCGGACGGTACCGTCATCATCCAGCTCGATGTTGGTGCCGGTCTCTTCGGTCAGGGCACGGATCACGGAGCCACCTTTACCGATGACGTCCTTGATCTTCTCCGGGTTGATCTTGATGGTGTGGATGCGCGGGGCGAAATCGGAGATCTCGGCACGCGGTGCCTGGATGGCTTCGTCCATCACTTTCAGGATGTGCAGGCGAGCACCACGAGCTTGCTTCAGGGCAATCTCCATGATCTCTTTGGTGATGCCTTCGATCTTGATGTCCATCTGCAGCGCGGTCACACCTTCGGTGGTACCGGCAACCTTGAAGTCCATGTCGCCGAGGTGATCTTCGTCACCCAGGATGTCGGACAGCACGACGAAACCTTCTTCTTCCTTCACCAGACCCATGGCGATACCGGCAACGGAGGCCTTGATCGGCACACCGGCGTCCATCAGTGCCAGGGAGGAACCACAGACGGAGGCCATGGAGGAGGAGCCGTTGGATTCGGTGATTTCAGACACCACGCGTACCACGTACGGGAACTCGTCGGCGCTCGGCATCACGGCAGCAACGCCGCGCTTGGCCAGACGACCGTGACCGATTTCACGACGCTTCGGGCTACCCATCATGCCGGTCTCACCGACGCAGTATGGCGGGAAGTTGTAGTGCAGCATGAAGCGATCGGCGCGGTTGCCGGTCAGCTCGTCGATGTTCTGGGCGTCACGCTCGGTACCCAGGGTGGCAACGACCATGGCCTGAGTCTCACCACGGGTGAACAGGGCGGAGCCGTGGGCACGCGGCAGTACGCCGGTGGCGACGGACAGGGCGCGGATCATCTCCGGATCGCGACCATCGATGCGCGGCTCGCCACGGACGACGCGACCACGGACGATGCGGCTTTCCAGGCTGTGGAACTCTTCGCCGATCTTCTTGGCATCTTCTTCCACGCCGGAAGCGATGACTTGCTCAACCACGCGAGCCTTGATGGCGCCGATGGTTTCGTAACGCACGGCCTTCTCGGTGATGCGGTAGGCTTCACCCAGCTCAGCTGTCGCCAGCTCGGCAACCTTGGCTTTCAGCGCTTCGTTGACGGCAGGAGCAGTCCAGTTCCACGGCTTGGTACCGACGTCGGCAGCGAATTCGTTGATGGCGTTGATAACGGCCTGCATCTGCTCGTGACCGAACACCACGGCACCCAGCATCACCTCTTCGGAGAGGATAGCCGCTTCGGATTCAACCATCAGCACGGCGTTGGCGGTACCGGCCACTACCAGGTCCAGATCGCTCTGCGGCAGTTCGGTAGTGGTCGGGTTCAGCACGTACTGACCGTTCATGTAACCCACGCGGGCTGCACCGATCGGGCCGCCGAACGGGATACCGGAGATGGCCAGCGCCGCGGAGGCACCGATCATGGCAACGATGTCGGGAGAAACGGCCGGGTTCACGGACATGACGGTGGCAACCACCTGAACCTCATTGAGGAAGCCTTCCGGGAACAGCGGACGAATAGGACGGTCGATCAGACGGGAGATCAGGGTCTCGCCTTCGCTCGGACGGCCTTCACGACGGAAGAAACCACCCGGGATACGACCAGCAGCATAGGTACGCTCCTGGTAGTTGACGGTCAGCGGGAAGAAATCACGGCCGTGATCGGCCTCTTTCTTGCCAACTACGGTCACAAATACGCAGGTATCGTCCATGCTGACCATGACGGCCGCAGTGGCTTGACGGGCCATCACTCCGGTTTCCAGAGTGACGGTGTGTTGACCGTACTGGAATGACTTTACAATAGGATTCACGTGAATTTCCTTTTTACAATTTGGCGCTTTAAATTCGCGTGCAAGTATACTTGATTCGATGCAAAAGGTAAGCAGCGACACAAATTCTGTGAGGGCGGCAACAGCCTGACGCGCAATAAAAAAGGGGAACCCGGAGGTTCCCCTTTTTCGCGAAATCTGATGGTCGATTAACGACGCAGACCCAGCTTGGCGATCAGAGCAGCGTAACGCTGAACGTCTTTACGCTTCAGGTAGTCCAGCAGCTTACGACGCTGGGAAACCATGCGCAGCAGACCGCGACGACCGTGGTGATCCTTGGAGTGCTCCTTGAAGTGACCTTGCAGATGGTTGATCTGGGCAGTCAGCAGGGCAACTTGCACTTCGGGGGAGCCAGTGTCGTTGGCGCAACGAGCGTTGTCAGCAACGATTTGAGCTTTGATCTCAGCATTTAGAGACATGGTATTACTCCAGTAGAGTGTTTAAAGGTTCACAGCCAATCTCTAATTCAGCCGTGAAATGAGGGCGGTATCATAATCGTCCCCGTCACTTTTCGCAACGGGAAAGCGCCACAACGGCCAACACGCGTCGATACCGCCTGAGGATCACTCCTCGTCGTGTTCGTCGTGATAACGCACCAGACGCTTGGGTGCCACGCGCCCCTCGTCGTCGATCTCGCCCACGCCGATGAACTCGCGCTCCGGACCGACCGTCATGCGCACCTGACCGCTCTGCGGCGCCCCGGCGACCTGCACGGCCTGGCCCTGGTTCACATAGGCGGCCACGGCGGCCAGCATGTTCACCTCGGGCAGGCTTGCCACGGCGGTGTCCATCGGCAGCAGCAGCGGATCCAGCTGCTCGCGCGGCGGAATGCTCTCGGCCTTGGCCTGCTCGAAGATGCACTCGAGCTGTTCCAGGGTCAGCATCCGCTCATAGGGATAGCTGGCCACCTGGGTACGGCGCAACTGGGTGACGTGCGCGCCGCAGCCCAGCACCTCTCCCAGATCGTCCACCAAGGAGCGGATGTAGGTGCCCTTGCTGCAGTGCACCTCCAGCTTGACCTCGTCCCCTTCAAAGCTGATCAGCTTGAGCTCGAACACCGTGATGGGGCGGGCTTCCCGCTCGATCTCGATGCCTTCACGGGCGTACTCGTAGAGCGGGCGACCGTTGTGCTTGAGGGCGGAGTACATGGACGGCACCTGCATGATGGGGCCGCGGAACTGGTCCAGCGACTCGATCAGGGTACCCACGGCCACGTTCACCGGCCGGGTGGAGACCACCTCGCCATCGGAGTCGCTGGTATTGGTGCGCTCGCCCAGCTTGGCGGTCACCTCGTAGCGCTTGTCCGCTTCCAGCAGATACTGGGAGAACTTGGTGGCTTCGCCGAGGCAGATCGGCAGCATGCCGGTTGCCAGCGGGTCCAGGGCGCCGGTGTGGCCGGCCTTGGCGGCGTTGTAGATCCGCTTGACCTTCTGCAACACATCGTTGGAGGTCAGCCCGGTCGGCTTGTCCAGCAGCAGGATACCGTGCACGTCACGGCCCTTGAAACGACGTCTACGAGACATCTCAGGCGTTATCCTCAGTAGTTTCATCCGGCGCGGCATCGTCTTCTTCACGACCGGATTCGGCCATGCGACGCTTGTCTTCACGGATGGTGTTGGTCACCAGGTTGGAGAGACGCATCCCCTCGACCAGGGTCTGGTCGTAGAAGAAACGCAGCTCGGGCACCACGCGAAGACGCATGGCGCTGCCCAGCAGGCTGCGGATGTAGCCAGCGGCTTCCGTCAGCGCCTTGAGCCCTTCCTTGATGCGCTCGGCATCATTTTCCAGCTGCAAGAAGGTGACATACACCTTGGCGTAATTGAGGTCACGGGACACTTCCACATCGGAAACGGTCACCATGCCGATGCGCGGATCCTTGACCTCGCGCTGCAGAATGAGCGCGATTTCACGCTGGATCTGCTGTCCGACCCGACGGGTCCGGCTAAATTCTCTGGCCATATTCTATCCTGCGATAAAAGGGGGCCGCGGCCCCCTATTTAATCTGACTCCAGCCTTACAGAGTCCGTTGAATTTCAACGGTCTCGTAAACTTCGATCTGGTCGCCTTCGCGTACGTCGTTGTAGTTCTTG
Source organism: Aeromonas sp. QDB34 (assembly GCF_027705405.1). Classification (NCBI taxonomy): domain Bacteria; kingdom Pseudomonadati; phylum Pseudomonadota; class Gammaproteobacteria; order Aeromonadales; family Aeromonadaceae; genus Aeromonas; species Aeromonas sp. QDB34. Next base: position 116,082 of record NZ_JAPDBT010000005.1, read on the forward strand.
ACCGCGATACCACACTCGTAGCCGTTCTTGACTTCGTTGACGTCATCCTTGAAGCGACGCAGGGATTCCAGCTCGCCTTCATAGATAACCACGTTGTCGCGCAGAACGCGAATGCGGTTGGAACGCTTGACCACACCTTCGGTGACCATACAGCCAGCCACGGCACCAAACTTCGGTGACTTGAACACGCTGCGCACTTCGGCCAGACCGATGATTTCCTGACGGTACTCGGGGGCCAGCATGCCGCTCATGGCCTGCTTCACTTCGTCGATCAGGTCATAGATGACGGAGTAGTAACGCAGATCCAGGCTCTCGGCCTCGATGACCTTGCGTGCAGAAGCATCGGCACGGACGTTGAAGCCCACCAGGATGGCGCTGGACGCGGCAGCCAGGGTAGCGTCGGTCTCGGTGATACCACCCACGCCGGAACCCACGATCTTCACCTTCACTTCGTCGGTGGAGAGCTTGACCAGGGCATCGCAGATCGCTTCCACGGAACCCTGTACGTCGGCCTTGATCACCACGTTCACTTCGGACACTTCGCCCTCGGTCATGTTGGCGAACATGTTTTCCAGCTTGGCCTTCTGCTGGCGAGCCAGCTTGACTTCGCGGAACTTGCCTTGACGGTAGAGCGCCACTTCACGGGCTTTCTTCTCGTCACGCACGACAGTGGCTTCGTCACCGGCAGAGGGAACGCCGGACAGGCCGAGGATTTCCACCGGCAGGGACGGACCCGCTTCCTTGATCTCGCGACCCAGCTCGTCACGCATGGCACGGACACGACCATATTCCAGGCCGCACAGCACGATGTCGCCCTGACGCAGGGTACCTTCTTGTACCAGTACGGTTGCAACCGGGCCACGACCCTTGTCCAGGAAGGACTCGATCACGACGCCGTTGGCCATGCCGTCAACCACGGCTTTCAGCTCCAGTACTTCGGACTGGATCAGGATGGCTTCCAGCAGGTCATCGATGCCCTGGCCGGATTTGGCGGAGACATGGACGAACTGGCAATCGCCACCCCAGTCTTCAGACATGACGTTGTAACGGGCCAGCTCGGTCTTGACGCGATCCGGATCTGCTTCCGGCTTGTCGATCTTGTTGACCGCCACCACCAAGGGCACTTCAGCGGCCTTGGCGTGCTGGATGGCTTCGATGGTTTGCGGCATTACGCCATCATCGGCAGCAACGACCAGCACCACGATATCGGTGGCCTTGGCACCACGAGCACGCATGGAGGTAAACGCCGCGTGACCCGGGGTATCCAGGAAGGTGATCATGCCACTGTCGGTTTCGACGTGGTAAGCACCGATATGCTGGGTAATTCCACCGGCTTCGCCCGCGGCAACCTTGGCCTTGCGGATGTAGTCCAGCAGCGAGGTCTTGCCGTGGTCGACGTGACCCATGATGGTCACGACCGGCGCGCGCGGCTTGGCTTCGGAGGTCTCGTCACGATCGGACAGTACCGCCTCTTCCAGCTCGTTCTCGCGGCGCAGCACCACCTTGTGACCCATCTCCTCGGCGACCAGCTGAGCGGTCTCCTGGTCGATCACCTGGTTGATGGTGGCCATGGCACCCATCTTCATCATCACCTTGATGACTTCAACGCCCTTGACGGCCATCTTGTTGGCCAGGTCGGCCACAGTGATGGTCTCGCCGATCACCACGTCGCGGTTCACCGCGGCCGCCGGCTTGTTGAAGCCGTGCTTCATGGCGTTCGGAGTGGCAACCTTGCCACGCTTGCCCTTGCGAGCACGCGGGTTGCGCGCATCGCGATCGTCTTCACGACGACCGGCCTTTTTCGGGCCCTTGGCAGCAGCGGCAGTGCGGCGGCTGGTCTCTTCCTTACGATCCAACTCATCTTCAGCCGCCTGAGCGTGCTTGTTGGTGGTCAGATGGTAATCGCTGCTCTCTTTGGCGCGAGCGGCTTCTTCTTCAGCCCAGCGGGCTGCGTTCTGTTCCGCCATGACACGAGCCTCTTCGGCTTTCTTCGCGGCGAGTTCCTCAGCCTTGGTCAAGGCTGCTTGTTCTTGTTGGCGCTTCAGTTCTTCTGCTTCGCGCTTGGCCATCTTTTCTGCCTCTTGCTGAGCTGTGCTACCGGCTGCTTTGGCGGGCTGTTGAGCCTGTCGAGCCTTTTGTTGTGCCTCGATCCGCGCCTTTTCCTCAGCTTCACGACGAGCCTGCTCAGCCTCACGGCGAGCCTTCTCTTCAGCGTCGAGACGGGCCTTCTCTTCGGCCTCGCGACGAGCTTTTTCTTCTGCTTCCAAACGCGCTGTTTCCTCGGCTTCCGCCTGGCGCTGTTCATCTTCCAGCGCCGAACGTCTTACATAGGTGCGAGACTTGCGCACTTCTACCTGCACTTCCTTGTTCTTGCCGCCAGTCCCCTGAACACTGATGGTGCTCTTGGTCTTGCGCTGCAAGGTCATGCGGGCAGGTGCGGCGACCTCGTCACCTCCATGCTGTTTCTTCAGATGGGCCAGCAGTGTCTGTTTCTCAGACTCGCTGACCATGTCGTCGGCCTTGCTCTTGCTGATACCGGCATCGACAAACTGCTGGAGAAGACGATCAACCGGTGTGTCGATGTCAGTGGCAAGTTGTTTGACTGATACTTCTGCCATTCATTTTCCTCCGTTTGATCTTACTCAGACTGCTCTTCTCCGAACCAACAGATATTACGAGCAGCCATAATCAGCTCACCGGCTTTCTCTGCCGTCAGCCCTTCAATATCAGCAAGGTCATCGATGCCTTGCTCTGCCAAATCTTCCAGGGTACCGATGCCGCGAGCGGCCAGTGCGTACGCCATTTCACGGCCAAGGCCGTTCAGATTGAGCAGTTCTTCGGAAGGTTCTACACCTTCAAAGGATTCTTCTTTGGCCAAAGCCTTGGTGGTCAGGGCATCCTTGGCGCGTTTGCGCAGCTCTTCCACCATGTCTTCGTCCAGGCCATCGATGGCCAGCAGCTCGTTGACCGGCACGAAGGCGATCTCTTCCAGAGTGGAGAAACCCTCTTCCATCAACAGGCTGGCGAAATCGTCATCGATGTCCAGAGTGCTGGTGAACAGCGTCAGGATGCGGTCGTTCTCGGCCTGGTGCTTGGCACGCATGTCCTCGACGGTCATCACGTTCAGCTCCCAACCGGTCAGCTGGGAAGCCAGACGCACGTTCTGACCGTTGCGACCGATGGCCTGGGCCAGGTTGGCGGCTTCCACGGCGATGTCCATGGTGTGGTTGTCTTCATCAACGATGATGGAGGCCACATCGGCAGGCGCCATGGCATTGATCACGTACTGGGCCGGGTTGTCATCGTACAGCACGATGTCGGCGCGCTCGCCGCTCAGCTCGGCGGAGACCGCCTGAACGCGGGCACCACGCATGCCGATACAGGCACCGATCGGGTCGATACGACGATCGTTGGTCTTCACCGCGATCTTGGCGCGGGAACCCGGGTCACGGGCTGCGCCCATGATTTCGATCATCTCTTCACCGATTTCCGGCACTTCGATGCGGAACAGCTCTTTCAGGAAGTCCGGGCTGGAACGGCTGACGAACAGCTGGGAACCACGGGCTTCCGGACGCACGGCGTAGAGCAGACCACGGATGCGGTCGCCCGGGCGGAAGGTCTCGCGCGGCAGCATGTCGTCGCGGAAGATCACGGCTTCGGCGTTGCTGCCCAGATCCAGGATCACGTTGTCGCGGTTGCTCTTCTTGACCACGCCGCTGATGATGGTGCCTTCCTTGTCCTTGAACTGGTCAACGACCTGGGAACGCTCGGCTTCGCGCACTTTCTGCACGATGACCTGCTTGGCAGTCTGGGTGGTGATGCGGTCGAAGGTGACAGAGTCGATCTGATCTTCAACGTATTCACCGATCTGGATTTCTGGCTGCTCGATCTGGGCAGCTTCCAGGGTAATCTCGGCGTAGGGGTTTTCCATCGCAGCTTGATCTGCAATGACGACCCAGCGGCGATAAGTGTCGTAGTCACCGGTCTTGCGATCGATCTCGACCCGAACTTCAATCTCGCCTTCGTATTTTTTCTTGGTCGCTGTCGCCAACGCGGTTTCCAGAGCCTGGAAAATCTTCTCGCGGGGTACCGCCTTCTCGTTGGAAACTGCGTCAACGACCAGCAAAATCTCTTTATTCATATCCGATAGCCTCGTTAACCAAAGTTCGGCACTATGTTCGCTTTTTGGATATTGGTGAAAGCCAACACTTCGTCCTTACCATCTACCGTCAGGGTGATCATGTCGCCCTGCACGGCTTTGATTACGCCTTTGAACTTGCGGCGGTTGTTTGTTGCCATCCGAAGCGTTACCGCCGCCTCTTGGCCAACGTATTTTTCGAACTGGGCAACCTTGAACAGGGGACGATCCAGACCCGGGGAAGACACCTCGAGGTAATACTCCTCGGTGATGGGATCTTCGACATCCATGATGGCGCCAACCTGATGGCTGACCTCAGCACAGTTCTCGACGCTCACGCCATGCTCGCCGTCGATATAGACGCGCAAGGTGGAGTGTTTACCCGCACGGATAAACTCAATACCCCACAGTTCAAAGCCCAAGGCAACGACAGGAGCCTCGAGCAGATCGGTCAAACGTTGTTCCAACGTAGCCAAAGTCACCCTCCGAAAAAACAAAAAAAGGGCATAAAGCCCAGATAGAAATTGGTTCAGAGTAAATTGCACATAACAAAAAGCCCCGATGTCAAATCGGGGCTTGGCGCTTTACCCTGATTGTCGCCTCGCAGCGACCGCCTTCCTGAGCGTAGGAAATGCGTGAAATTTGGTTGCGGGGGCCGGATTTGAACCGACGACCTTCGGGTTATGAGCCCGACGAGCTACCATGCTGCTCCACCCCGCGTCCGAAATCGTGCGAGATTATAGCCACTTCACTCTCGTCACACAAGACTGACTGGCTATAATACACCCGGTCACCCGGGCTCACTGCTTAATTGGTGCCGTGGGCGGGACTCGAACCCGCACACCCTAGAGCACTACCCCCTCAAGATAGCGTGTCTACCAATTCCACCACCACGGCAAAACTCTTACTCGGGAACGTCAGTGTCTTTCTTGACTGGCGCTTTGCTCTGCTCAACCTGTTGGGTTTGTTGCAGATTTTCCCATTCACTACCCTGTTTGACCTTGTTGCTGGACATAGAGCCGAGCACCAAGCTAATCAAGAAGAACAGAGTAGCCAAAATCGCTGTTGTGCGGGTCAGGAAGCTGCCTGATCCACCGGAGCCGAATACGGTATTCGATGCCCCTGCGCCGAAGGAGGCGCCCATGTCAGCCCCTTTACCTTGCTGAATCATCACTAGACCAATCAGAGCCAGTGACACCAGCAGATAAACGACCAAAAGAATCTCGTACATTTAACTTGCACCCTTTGCCGCTTCAACAATTCCTAAAAACGTCTGGTCATCGAGACTTGCTCCACCAATCAGGCCGCCGTCAACGTCGGGCTGGGCAAACAACTCTCTTGCATTGGCCGGCGTCACGCTCCCACCATAGATGATTCTGACTTTCTCACCTATGACCGGAGTATCCTCCGCCAAGCGACCACGTATAAAGGAATGAACCTCTTGTGCCTGCTCGGGTGTGGCGCATTTACCTGTACCTACAGCCCAAATCGGCTCGTAGGCGATGATAGCATTATCGAAAGCCATCGCGCCATTTTTCTCTATGACGATGTCCAGCTCTTCGGCGATCACCTCGAAGGTTCTTCTCGCCTGCCTCGCTGCCCCTGATTCACCCAAACAGAGGATGGGAATCAGACCTGCCGCTCTGGCTGCCGCAAACTTCTCTGCGACGATAAAACTGGTCTCACCAAAGAGACGCCTGCGCTCGGAGTGCCCTACCAGTACGTATCGACACCCTGCCTCGACCAGCATCTGACACGAGATTTCCCCCGTGTAAGCGCCCTGTCTGTGCTGGCTCACATTCTGAGCCCCCAACTTCATTGTCCGCTGCTCACCGAGCAGTGCGGCCGTAAAGTCGAGATGCACATGGGATGGACACAAGACCACGTCTACTCGTTCATCAACGTCCTTCAGACATTGACCAGTAAACTGCTCTAACTGCGACCTACTACCGTGTAACTTCCAGTTGGCTGCTACAAACGGCTTGCGATGTCCCATCGGCAACTCCCTTGCGAAAGCGGGGCTGATAATATCCAGAGGATTGTCAGCTGACAAGCGCTATTTTCAAATTTTCGAATCGTTTGAACAAGATACAACCAGGGCGGCTTAAAAGCCGCCCTTTTTGTTCATTAAAACGCCGATTCGACCTGTTGTGCGATGCGTTGGGCCATATCACGCACCTGCTGTTCATGTTCCCCTTCCACCATCACGCGGATCAGGGGTTCGGTGCCGGATTTGCGCAGCAGCACACGGCCACGACCGGCCAGCTCCTGTTCCACCTTGGCCACTTCCTGCTGCACGGCGTCGGCCGCCAGCGGGTCCTTGCCTTCGGCAAAGCGCACATTGACCAGCACCTGCGGGAACTTGTTCATGCCGGAGCGCAGCTTGGCCAGCGGCATCTCGGCGGTGCAAATGGCTGTCAGTACCTGCAGGGCGGCAACGATACCATCCCCGGTAGTGGTCTGATCCAGGCAGATGATGTGACCGGAATTCTCGCCGCCGATGCGCCAGCCCTTCTCGTTCATCATCTCCAGCACGTAGCGGTCACCCACCTTGGCGCGGGCGAACGGGATGCCCAGCGTCTGCAGCGCCAGCTCCAGACCCATGTTGGCCATCAGGGTGCCCACCACGCCGCCCTTGAGGCGACCGTTGCGCAGTGCATCGCGGGCAATGATGTAGAGGATTTCGTCGCCGTCGATGATATAGCCGGTGTTGTCCACCATCACCAGACGGTCGCCATCACCATCGAAGGCCACCCCCAGATCTGCCTTGCACTCCAGCACCTTGGCCGCCAGGGCTTCGGGGGCGGTCGAACCGACACCGTCGTTGATGTTGAGACCATCCGGGCTGCAGCCGATGGCGATCACTTCTGCCCCCAGCTCGCGGAACACGGAAGGCGCAATGTGGTAGGTCGCACCATGACCACAGTCCACCACCATCTTCAGCCCTTCCAGGCTCAGATTGGAGGGGAAAGTGCTCTTGCAGAATTCGATGTAACGACCGGCAGCATCGTCGATGCGCAGTGCCTTGCCCAGCTCGGCGGACTCCACGCACTTGAGTTCGTGGTCCAGCTCGGCTTCGATGGCCATCTCGACTTCGTCAGGCAGCTTGGTACCGTCGGCGGAGAAGAACTTGATGCCGTTGTCGTAATAGGGATTGTGGGAAGCGCTGATGACGATGCCGGCTTCGGCCCGGAAGGTGCGGGTCAGGTAGGCGACGGCCGGGGTGGGCATGGGGCCCATCAGAATGGCCTTGAGACCCGCGGCGGACAGACCCGCCTCCAGTGCGGACTCCAGCATGTAGCCGGAGATGCGGGTATCCTTGCCGATCAGCACCTTGCGAGTACCCTTCTTGGAGAGCACCTTGCCCGCAGCCCAGCCCAGTTTCATCACAAAATCCGGGGTGATCGGGTATTCACCCACCTTGCCGCGTACACCGTCGGTGCCAAAATACTTTCTTGCCATTGTCTGTTCTCGTTTTTTATTTGGATATGAAATCTTGTCCCGTCATGACCATCCAGCCGGTACGCAAGGCATCCATGGTCGCTCGCACATCGTGCACCCGAATGATCCGGGCACCGCGCTGCATCCCGATGAGCGCACAGGCCAGACTGCCGGCCAGCCGTTCATCAACCGAACGGCCGAGCAGGTTGCCTATCATAGACTTTCGCGACATACCGACCAAGAGCGGAAGCTGGTAATCGAGCAACTTCTCCTGCTGCGCAAGCAGCTGATAGTTGTGTGCGAGCGTCTTGCCAAAACCGTAACCGGGGTCCAGCAACAACTGCCCCCTCTCTATTCCCGCTGCCAGGCAGGCGACGATCCGCTCGTCGAAGAAAGCCCTCACCTTCCCCAGCAGATCGTCATAATGCGGCTCTGCCTGCATGGTTCTGGGCTGCCCCTGCATGTGCATCAGGCACACCGGAACATTGGCAACGGCGGCCGCGGCCAGGGCCCCCGGCTCGAGCAGGGCTCGTACGTCGTTGATAAGATGGGCACCCGCCGCGCAGCCTTCCCGCATCACCGCCGCCTTGGAGGTATCCAGGGAGATCATCACCTCCAGCTCGGCGACCATGCGCTCCACCACGGGAATGACTCTGTCCAGCTCCTCCTGCTCGCTCACATCGGGAGCACCGGGGCGGGTCGACTCGCCACCGATATCGATAAGGGTCGCCCCCTCTGCCACCATCTGGCGCGCATGGGTCATCGCCCGCTCCAGCTGATTGAAATGACCACCGTCGGAGAAGGAGTCCGGTGTCACATTGAGGATCCCCATGACGTGGGGACGTTCTAGGGAGAGGCTGAGCCCCTTGCTGGTTAGCTGCATCGTTACTTCCGTTGACATAAAGAAAAACCCCGGGGCCAGCCCGGGGTTTGTATCATCACGATTTATTTGGCCGGCAGATCGTTGGCCTTGTCGATATCGACATCAGCCACCTGCTCGGTCTCGGCTACCGCCGGCTTGGCCTCTGCTGCAACCGTGGCACCGCCTTGCGGGGTATCACCGTGCTCATCATGCCAGTTGCTGGGGGCACGCACTTCGCGGCGAGCCATCAGATCGTCGATCTGCTTGGCATCGATGGTCTCGTACTTCATCAGCGCATCTTTCATGCTGTGCAGCACGTCCATGTTGTCCAGCAGGATCTGCTTGGAGCGGGCATAGTTGCGATCGATGACCTGCTTGACCTCGGCATCGATGACGCGCGCAGTATCATCGGACATGTGCTTGGCCTTGGCCATGCTGCGACCGAGGAACACCTCGCCATCTTCTTCCGCATAGAGCATGGGACCGAGACGCTCGGACATGCCCCACTGGGTCACCATCTTGCGGGCGATGTCGGTGGCACGCTCGATGTCGTTGGACGCACCGGTCGATACCTTCTCGGCACCGTAGATCAGCTCTTCCGCCAGACGACCGCCGTACAGGCTGGAGATCATCGATTCCAGATGCTGCTTGGAGTGACTCCAGCGATCCTGCTCCGGCAGATACATGGTCACACCCAGCGCACGACCGCGCGGAATGATGGAGACCTTGTAGACGGGGTCATGATCCGGCACAAGACGACCAATGATGGCGTGGCCGGCTTCGTGATAGGCCGTCATCTCCTTCTCGGACTCTTTCATCACCATGGAGCGACGTTCCGCGCCCATCATGATCTTGTCCTTGGCCTTTTCAAACTCGGCCATGGAGACCACACGACGGCTCTCGCGGGCCGAGAACAGAGCGGCTTCGTTGACCAGGTTGGCGAGATCAGCACCGGAGAAACCAGGCGTGCCGCGGGCAATCAGCGCCGGATTGACATCATCTGCCAACGGCACCTTGCGCATGTGCACTTTCAGGATCTGTTCGCGACCACGGACATCCGGCAGACCGACCACGACCTGGCGGTCGAAACGACCCGGACGCAGCAAGGCGGGGTCCAGTACGTCAGGACGGTTGGTAGCGGCGATGACGATGATACCTTCATTGCCTTCAAAGCCATCCATTTCGACCAGCATCTGGTTCAGGGTCTGCTCACGCTCGTCATGACCACCGCCCAGACCGGCGCCACGCTGGCGGCCGACCGCATCGATCTCGTCGATGAAGATGATGCAGGGAGAAGACTTCTTGGCCTGCTCGAACATGTCGCGTACCCGGGAGGCACCGACACCCACGAACATCTCGACGAAATCTGAACCCGAAATGGTAAAGAAGGGCACCTTGGCCTCGCCCGCAATGGCCTTGGCCAGCAGGGTCTTACCGGTACCGGGAGGACCAACCAGCAGAACGCCGGTCGGGATCTTGCCGCCCAGTTTCTGGAACTTGCTCGGATCGCGCAGATAGTCGACCAGCTCCTTCACCTCTTCCTTGGCCTCGTCACAGCCGGCCACGTCGGCAAAGGTGGTCTTGATCTGATCTTCACTCATCAGGCGAGCCTTGCTCTTGCCGAACGACATGGCACCCTTGCCACCACCGCCCTGCATTTGACGCATGAAGAAGACCCAGACACCGATCAGCAACAGCATCGGGAACCAGGAGATGAAGATGGACGTCAGCAGAGACGGCTCTTCCGGCTTCTCGCCCATCACTTTGACATTGTGATTGAGCATGTCGTTGAGCAGCTGGGGATCCGGCGCCGGGATGATGGTGGTGAAGCGTTCACCGGTGCGCTTGACGCCATTAATGACCTTGCCATCCATCCGCACTTCACGGATCTGCTCTTGGGTCACTTCTTTAACGAAGCTGGAATAGTCCAGCTGGCGACTGGTGGTATCGCTGGGGCTGAAGCTATTGAACACCGACATCAACACGACGGCGATGACCAGCCACAGGATTAGGTTTTTCGCCATGTCACTCAAATCAGTAACCTCGCAGACTGACAGTTAACGATGAAGGTTAGGGTACTACAGTTTAAAACCGGTAGCCACAATGTAGACTTCTCGTGAACGGGCACGAGACGAGTCTGGTTTACGAATCTTGACAGCAGTGAAAAGTTTACGGATTTCATTGAGATAGATATCAAACCCCTCCCCCTGGAACACCTTGACCACGAAGCTGCCGTTGGCCCGCAGGACCTGGTTGCACATGTCCAGTGCCAGTTCGACCAGATACATGGAACGGGCCTGATCCACCTGCTGGGTACCGCTCATGTTGGGCGCCATGTCGGACATGACGACGTCAACCTTGTCCGGACCTACCCGTTCAAGCAGGGCGCCCAGTACAGTTTCCTCCCGAAAGTCGCCCTGAAGGAAATCGACACCGGCGATGGAATCCATCGGCAGAATATCGCAGGCGATCACCCGGCCCTTGTCACCGACCTGGTCGATGGCAAACTGGGACCAGCCACCGGGGGCCGCCCCCAGATCCACCACCGTCATGCCCGGCTTGAGCAGTTTGTCCTTGCCCTGGATCTCGTCGATCTTGAACACGGCACGGGATCTCAGTCCCAACTTCTGGGCTTTTTTGACGTATTGATCGTCAAAATGCTCTTTTAACCAGCGGGTTGAACTGGGGGAATGTTTTTTCTGGGTCATGATCGTCGACTTTAAAAAACCACAAGGGTTATTAGTATTAAGGGCTAAGTGGGGGTAGAATACGCCCCTTTCAACCCTGACTTATGAAGAAATTGCCATGATTCTCAACAATAAACAGAAACAGTACCTCAAGGGCCTTGCCCACAGTCTGAAGCCGGTCGTCCTGCTGGGACAACACGGTCTGACCGAAGGTGTGCTGGCCGAGATCGATCTGGCGCTCAACCACCACGAGCTGATCAAGGTTAAGGTTGCGTCTGAAGATCGTGAGATGAAACAGCTGGTTATGGATGCCATCGTCCGTGAAACCGGCGCGGTGAAAGTACAGAGCATCGGCCACGTGCTGACCATCTATCGTCAAGCCAACGAGCCGAAAATCCAACTGCCCCGCAAGTAACAGGAAAGAGCATCGCTCTTTCCTTCATTTCCCCTCTTCCCAAGTCGCTTGCCAAAGTAGTCGCCAGGCCCTTAACCTGCGATGAATACTCGTGGATACCCGCTATGGATCACCATCAGATTCTCACCGAAGATGAACTGGCCATGCTACGGGACTTGGGAAGCGATCAGGAGACGGCCGCCGGTCAATCCCTGAGCGGTTATCTCGCCACTCCCCTGCTAGGCCTGCTGCAACGTGCCGACCAGCTGGTGCTGGAAGCCCGTTTTGCCGGACATCAGCTCCGTTTTCCGCTGCGCTTCACTCAAGGGGATGATGGCTTTGTCGAGCCACGCATCGCCGCCCCCGTCATCAAGGAGCTGGGCTATCCCCATCCGCGCACCTGGCGGCTGGACGAGCAGGCCAGCTTCAGGATGGGTGAGCACGAGTATCTGGTGCACAGCCTGTCGCTCGATGGTCTGGTTGTCGAGGGCCTGCCGCCCGGACTGGCCGTCGGCGCCACCTTGACGGGCAGCCTGCTCATTGAGGATCTCGCCCCCCTGCCGCTCAGCGCAGAGCTGGTCAGACACATTCATCGTCGCAACGGCATCCAGGGCTGGGCACTGCATTTCCAGATGGCCAAAGCGGACCTTGAACTGCTGCGCAACTGGATGTTTCAACGTCATCAGGACGCCTTCACCCAGGCTTACCAGCCCCGCTAAATACAAACAGGGGAGCCGGGGCTCCCCTGTTCTGGCATCAAGCTACCTTAGAGGTAGGCAACTTCCAGGATCTCGTACTCCACATCGCCTGCCGGCGTCTTGACGATGGCCACATCGTCCACTTCCTTGCCGATCAGAGCACGGGCGATGGGGGAATTCACGGAGATCATGTTCTGTTTGATGTCCGCCTCGTCGTCGCCCACGATACGGTAGACCACCTCTTCTTCCGTCTCGCTCTTGAGCAGAGTCACGGTTGCCCCGAAGATGACGCGGCCATTGTTGGTCATCTTGGTGATGTCGATCACCTGGGCGTTGGAGAGCTTGCTCTCGATTTCCTGGATACGGCCTTCACAGAAGCCTTGCTGCTCGCGGGCAGCATGGTATTCGGCGTTTTCTTTCAGATCACCATGTTCACGGGCATCTGCAATCGCTTCGATAATCTGCGGACGCAGCTCGGTCTTGAGATATTCGAGCTCTTCACGCAGCTTTTCAGCGCCGCGAACAGTCATCGGAGTATGATTCATAGTCGAAACCTGGGTTGCTTGAAAAGAGAAGCTGCGGCTATCAGAGAGAGCCGCAGCTGTCGGTTCGGATGAGGCATCTTAATATGAAGCCGGCACAAAATCCATGTCAGTCCCTGCGAGCGGGATCGCGCTTTCTCATCAGAATTTGCCGGAACTATTTCTGCTCCTGCGCGCTGATCGGGGCTGACACCGTCGGTTTGCCCTGCATGATGGAGATCTCCACCCGCCGGTTCATGCGCCGGTTTTCCGGGCTGGTATTGGGCACCAGCGGCTGGGAATCAGCCATGCCCTGTACCACCAGCCGGCCGCCATCGAAGCCCGGCACCTTGATCATCTGGTGGGCTACCGCCACCGCCCGCTGGGAGGAGAGCTCCCAATTGGACTGGAACAGTTCATCCTCGGTGGCGGCATCATCGGTGTGACCCGAAATGGTGATCTCGCCGGGCACATCCTTGAGCAGGGCTGCCACCTTGCGCACCACCGGCCAGAACTGGGGCTGCAGGAAGGCGGACCCCGCCGGGAAGGCCGCTTTTTCCCGGATCCGGATGATGATCTGCTGGCCAAGCGCCTCCACTTCAATGGCGCCATCCTGGATCTGCGCCTTCATCTGATCCGCCAGCGCCTTGGCCAGCGCGTTGGATTGCTCCTGCTGCTGTTGTTTCTGCGCCTCCTGCTGGGTGTCGCCCCCTACCAGCTTCTCTTCGCTCTTGTCATGACCGCCCGCCTGATCGGCATCACCGGGCTGAAAATCCAGCTCGGTCTGGGTCATGTCCATGGTCTGCTGCATGATGGTATCGATGGGGGTCGGCTCTGGGCGACCCGGCCTGAACTCCTGAGCGATGACGGAGGTTCCCTTGGGAATGTCCTTCACCTCGAGAATATTCTGCACCCCGAACGCCTTCTCCATGGAGCCGGCGATCTGCTTGAACTTCTGCACGTCCATCTCGGCAAACGAGAGCAGCAGCACGAAGAAGCACATCAACAGCGACATCAGGTCGGCGAAGGTTCCCATATAGCCGGGCAGACCGGGAGGTGGGCATTTGCACTTTGCCATGCGCGCTCCTATTCGGTCCCGTTGTTGCGTTTGGACTGGTTCAGGTAGTTCTGCAGCATGGCCTGGATCACTCTCGGGTTCTGGCCATCCTGAATGCCCATGATGGCGTCGAGGATCAGGGTACGGCTCAGCTGCTCCTCACCACTGCGCAGCTCCAGCTTGTCGGCGATGGGGATGGCGATCATGTTGGCCTCGATCGCCCCGTACAGGGTGGTCAGCAAGGCCACCGCCATGGCAGGGCCGATGGATTTGGGATCGCTCATGTTAGCCAACATGGCCACCAGGCCCACCAGGGTACCGATCATCCCCATGGCGGGGCCAAGATCCCCCAGGGAGCGGAACACCTTGACGGCGATGACGTGGCGCTCCGAGGTCAGCTCGATATCCTTCTCCATCACGGCCCGCACCACGTCGGCGTCATGGCCGTCCACCAGCATGTCGATGCCCTTCTTCATGAAGGTATTGGGGATCTCCGCCGCCTCCAGGGCCAGAAAGCCCCCCTTGCGGGCCGCGTCCGCCAGCTCCACCGCCTTGGCAATCAGGTCATCGAGCTTGTCCCCCTTGTACATGAATGCCTTGCCGGCCACCTTGAACGCCATCAGAAACTGGCCGAGGTTGAACTTCATCATGCAGATGAACAGAGAACCCAAAATGGTGATATAGACCGAGGGCATATCCACATACATGCTCATGGGGCCACCCAGCAGCATGCCGTACACCACCACCCCGAACCCCAGCACTATGCCTATCAGACTGCCTAAATCCACATCCCTACTCCTGTCAGCTGAAATTTGTTGTATCTGCAGTTTGTTGAATTTTCTGCTATTGGCTCATCAGCGGCAAGGGTTGCCACAATTTTCCCCGTTCGGAAGATGGCTTATTATCGGCCACTTTTCCGAGAGTTTAAGCCGACGGCATTTTTCTGCCTCCCCCCTGCCCGTCGTCGATGTTAAGATAAGCCGTTTTTTTCAATCCCCGAGGATGGACATGGCCAGTAAAAAAATCGACCGCCTGAGTTTTGATGCCACTCTGGAAGAGCTGGAAACCATAGTTCATCAACTGGAACAGGGCTCCCTGCCGCTGGAAGAGGCCCTCAAGCAGTTTGAGCAGGGCATTCATCTGGTGCGGGCCGGCCAGCAGAAGCTGGAGCAGGCCGAGCAGAAGATCCAGATCCTGCTGACTCAGGCCGATGGCAGCGAGCAAGCCGTCCCCTTCCAGCCAGAGCAAGGAGAGGAGTGAGTGACGCTGGACGATTTTTCCCGCCTGCATCGGCAACGTATTGACGACTGTCTGTCTGCACAACTTGAATCCTTGCCCGCAATGGCTCCCCGCCTGCGCGATGCCATGCGTTACGGCCTGCTGCTGGGCGGCAAGCGGGTACGCCCCTTCCTGGTCTACGCCGTCGGCGAGATGCTGGGCGTAAACAACGAACTGCTGGACGGCCCGGCCGCCGCGGTGGAGTGCATCCACGCCTACTCCCTGCTGCACGACGACCTGCCCGCCATGGATAACGACGATCTGCGTCGCGGTCAGCCGACGGTGCACAAGGCCTTCGATGAAGGCACCGCCATTTTGGCTGGTGACGCCCTGCAGACCCTGGCCTTCACCATTCTGGCCGATCACCCGATGCCGGACTCGCTGCTGGCCAACCGGGTACGGATGCTGAGCCGACTGGCCCGCGCCTCGGGTTATCTCGGCATGTGCGGTGGCCAGGCACTGGATCTGCAGGCGGAGGGGCGCCAGATTTCCCTCGCCGAGCTGGAACAGGTACACCGTCACAAGACCGGGGCTCTCATCGAGTGCGCCGTGGCGCTTGGCGCCCTGTGCAAGGCCGACGTGGATGACGCCACCCTGAGTGCGCTGCAAACCTATGCCGCCGCCATCGGTCTCGCCTTCCAGGTGCAGGATGACATCCTCGACATAACGGGCGATACCGCCACCCTCGGCAAGCGGCAAGGTTCCGATCTGGCGCTGGAAAAGAGTACCTATCCGGCGCTGCTGGGGCTCGACAATGCCCGTGAGCTGGCTCGCGAACTGCATGGTAAAGCCTTAACAGCCTTGCAATCTTTGCCCTACAATACCGACATTCTGGAAGCGTTTGCCGATTACATCATCGAGCGAACCCACTAAACGCTGGATAACAGTAACAATATGAGCGTTGATATAAGCAATTTCCCCAACCTGGCCCTCGCGGATACGCCGGTCGAGTTGCGATCCCTGCCCTTCGAGCGACTGCCCGTACTGTGCAACGAACTGCGTGAATATCTGCTGCGTTCGGTGAGTCGCTCCAGTGGCCATCTTGCCTCCGGGCTCGGCACCGTCGAACTGACGGTGGCGCTGCACTACGTCTACAACACCCCGTTCGATCGGCTGGTGTGGGACGTGGGCCACCAGGCTTATCCCCACAAGATCCTCACCGGTCGCCGCGATCGGATGCAGAGCATCCGCCAGAAAGACGGTCTGCACCCCTTCCCCTGGCGCGGCGAGAGCGAATATGACGTGCTCTCGGTCGGCCACTCCAGCACCTCCATCGGGGCGGCGCTCGGCATGGCCGTGGCAGCCGAGAGCGAAGGGCTGGGCCGCAAGGTGGTAGCGGTGATCGGCGACGGTGCCATTACTGCCGGCATGGCGTTCGAGGCGCTCAATCACGCCGGCGATGTCCACAAGGACATGCTGGTGGTGCTCAACGACAACGAGATGTCCATCTCAGAAAATGTCGGGGCACTGAACAACCACCTGGCCCGCATCATGTCTGGCAAGCTCTACACCACCATCCGCGAGGGTGGCAAGAAGGTGCTGGCCGGCCTGCCGCCGGTCAAGGAGCTGGCCAAGCGGGCCGAGGAACACCTCAAGGGAATGGTGGTGCCCGGTACCCTGTTCGAGGAGTTTGGCTTCAACTACATCGGCCCCATCGACGGCCATGACATCAACGCCCTGGTCGAGACCCTGCGCAACATGCGCAACCTCAAGGGGCCGCAGCTGCTGCACGTCAAGACCAAGAAGGGCAAGGGCTACGAGCCTGCCGAGAAGGACCCCATCGGTTATCACGGCGTGCCCAAGTTCAACCCGGACGAGTGCACCCTGCCCAAGGCGAGCGGCGGCAAGCCGAGCTTCTCCGCCATCTTCGGTCAGTGGCTGTGCGACATGGCGGCCAAGGATGAGCGGCTGGTCGGCATCACCCCGGCCATGCGCGAAGGCTCCGGCCTGGTGAAGTTCAGCCAGCAGTATCCGGATCGCTACTTCGACGTGGCCATCGCCGAGCAGCACGCGGTCACCTTCGCCGCCGGTCTCGCCATCGCCGACCGGAAGCCGGTGGTCGCCATCTACTCGAGCTTCCTGCAGCGGGCCTACGACCAGCTGATCCACGATGTGGCGCTGCAAGAGCTGCC
Organism: Aeromonas sp. QDB34; assembly: GCF_027705405.1. Lineage (NCBI taxonomy): Bacteria > Pseudomonadati > Pseudomonadota > Gammaproteobacteria > Aeromonadales > Aeromonadaceae > Aeromonas > Aeromonas sp. QDB34. The sequence goes on from NZ_JAPDBT010000005.1 coordinate 133,290, forward strand.
GGTACTGTTCGCCATCGACCGGGCCGGTCTGGTGGGAGCCGACGGTCCCACCCATCAGGGGGCGTTTGACATCAGCTTCCTGCGCACCGTGCCCAACATGGTGATCATGACCCCGTCCGACGAGAACGAATGCCGTCAGATGCTCTACACCGGCTACCAGTGCAACGGGCCGGCGGCGGTACGCTACCCCCGCGGCAGCGGCACCGGCATCCAGGTTGAGAGCGAGATGCAGGCGCTGGCACTCGGCAAGGGCCGGATCATCCGTCAGGGCAAGGGCACCGCCATTCTGGCGTTCGGCACCCTGCTGCAACAGGCCAAAGCGGCAGCCGAGGCGCTCGATGCCACCCTGGTGGATATGCGCTTCGTCAAACCGATGGACGAGGCGCTGGTGCTTTCCCTGGCCGCGACTCACGATCAGTTCGTCACCCTCGAGGACAACGCCATCATGGGCGGTGCGGGCTCTGCGGTGAACGAGCTGCTGATGCGCAGCAAACAGTGCAAGCCGGTGCTCAACCTCGGCCTGCCAGATCGCTTCGTCGAACAGGGTACCCAGGAGGAGATTTACGCTCTGCTGGGGCTCGATGGCACCGGCATCCAGCGCAGCATCGAGCAGTGGCTGCAGGCTTGACCCCCTCAGCACACACAGTAAAAGGGCGCCGTTATGGCGCCCTTTTTGTTTCTCTGTCTTGTTCATTTATCTGTGGCCATCAGCCCTTGTAGAGCTTGGGATTGAACACATCCCGCAGCCAGTCACCCAACAGGTTGATGACCAGCACCAGCACCACCAGGCAGATGCCCGGGAAGGCGGTGATCCACCAGGAACCAGAGAAGATGTAGTTGAAGCCCACGCTGATGAGCGAGCCCAGCGACGGCTGATCCACCGGCATCCCCAGACCGAGGAAGGAGAGCGCTGCCTCGCTCATGATGGCGTTGGCCACCTGCACCGTGGAGATGACCAGGATCGGCGACAGGCAGTTGGGCAGAATGTGGCGGAACATGATGCGCGGGGCGCGAAAGCCCATCACCTTGGCCGCTTCCACATACTCCTTCTTCTTCTCCGCCAGCACAGAGGCGCGCACGGTTCGGGCGTACTGCGGCCACTCGGCGATACCGATGATCACCACCAGCATCAGGATGGCGAACTTCGAGTAGAACTCGGAACCAAACGTCGCCTGGAAGATGGCGGAGATGATGATCGCCACCATCATGGTGGAGAACGACAGCTGCACGTCGGCAAAGCGCATCAGCAGGCTGTCGATGCGGCCACCGAAGTAACCGGCCATCAGCCCGATGACGATGCCGAGCACCAGCTGCAGCGCCACCGCGAACAGACCTATGGTCAGCGAGATGCGGGCGCCATAGAGGATGGTGCTCCAGATGTCGCGACCCTGGTTGTCGGTACCGAGCCAGAAGCGCTCTTCGCCCCCTTCCAGCCAGGAGGGCGGCAATTCGGCATCCATCAGATCGAAGCTGGTCTGGTCGTAGACGTTGTACGGGGCCAGCCAGGGTGCCAGCAGCGCCGCCAGCACGAACACCACGAACACCGCAAAGCTGAACATAGCTACCTTGTCCCGCAGGAAGTAGTAGACGATGTCGGAATTTTTAAAACGAGCCCAACGGCTTGGGCTTGCAGTTACAGCATTAGTCATCTGTTACCCCTTGGCGGTCAGGTTGACGGTCGGGTTGATCAACCCGTAAAGCAGGTCGACCAGGGTATTGGTCACCACGAAAATGAGCCCGACGAAGATGACGTAGGCGGTGATGAGAGGCGTATCGACCCGGTGGATCGCCTCAAGGAACAGGAAGCCGGTCCCCGGCCACTGGAACACGCTCTCGGTCAGGATGGTGTAGGCCACCATGGTGCCGATCTGCACACCACCGACGGTAATGACCGGCAGCATGGTGTTCTTCAGAGCGTGGCTGTAGTAGACCTTGTTGTTGTCCAGCCCCTTGGCACGGGCGAACTTGACGTACTCGGAGGAGAGCTGCTCCAGCATCTCGGAGCGCACCAGCCGGATGAACAGCGGCAGCATGATGGAGGAGAGTGCCACGCAGGGCAGGATCAAATGCTTGATGCCGTCCCAGGTGAAGAAGCCCGACTCCCAGCCCAGCAGGTTGTAGGTCTCGCCGCGGCCATAGGCCGGCAGCCAGCCCAGCTGGATGGAGAAGAGGTACATCAGCATGATGGCGGTCAGGAACACCGGGATCGAGATGCCGATGCTGCTCCCCGCCATGATGATCTTGGTCGGTATGCTGTGCGGGCGGATCGCCGAGTAGACCCCAAGCGGAATGGAGACCACCACGATGATCAGCGCAGCGCCAAACACCAGCTCAAGAGTAGCCACCAGCTTGTCGAGGATAACCTCGAGGGCTGGTCGCTTGAAGAAGTAGGAAGTACCCAGATCCCCGTGTACCGCGTTCTTCAAGAAACGGCTGTATTTGACGAGGAAAGGATCGTTGAGGCCCATCTTCTCGCGCAATTCGTGGCGCTGGGCTTCGGAGACCGATTGTCCCACCAGCTCGCGCAACGGATCCCCCAGGTTGTCCTGGATGGAGAAGGCGACCAGGCTGATGACGAACATCACTATCACGGCCTGATAGAACCGTTTCAGCAGGAATGTAAACATGCTTGTCCTTCTACGTGGCCTGTGTCATGGCACAGGCTTCTGTTAGCAGGCGGGGTGGCCGGCTGACCACCCCGCCCCGTCCTTCCTTGCAACCTTCGCTTACTTGCCGACCACCAGGTCGCCGAAGTAAGGGAAGTTCATCACGTTGACCACCGGCTTGATGTCGGCGTTCTTCTTGGCGCCGTAGGCCAGATCTTCCCAGTGCAGCGGCACATAGGCAGCGTCGTCGATCAGCATGGCTTCGACCTTCTTCAGCATCTCGGCACGCTTGGCCGGATCGGTCTCGGCGTTGGCCTGCTCGACCAGCTTGTCAGCCTCGGCGTTGGCATAACCGGCGCAGTTGTACTGACCCATGCCAGTCTTGGCATCCTTGGTGAAGGTCAGGAACTCGAAGAAGTTCGCACTGTCTTCGGTGTCGGAGTGCCAGCCGATCAGCTGCATGTCCGCGGCGCACTTGTCAAACTCAGGCCAGTACTGGGCCACCGGCATGGTCTTCAGATCCACCTTGATGTTGATCTTGGCCAGCATGGCGGAGACGGCCTGGGCAATCTTGACGTCGTTGACGTAGCGGGCAGCCGGGGAGATGAAGCTCATCTTGAAGCCCTGCTCATAGCCGGCTTCCTTCATCAGCTGCTTGGCCTTGGCCAGATCATACTGGGGCTTGAGCGCCTCGTTGTGACCGGCATAGCCTTTCGGGCTCAGCTGGCCGGCAGGGGTACCGAAGCCTTTGTTGATCTTCTCGACGATACCCACCTGGTTGATGGCGTAGTTGATCGCCTGACGCACGCGCTTGTCTTTCAGCGCCGGGTTGGTGTTCTGGTTCAGCTCGATGATGATGGCGCGGGTACCGGACAAGGTCACCAGCTGGGTGTCCTTGCCGTTCTTCACGCGCTCCAGATCGTTCGGCGCAACCGGGTAGATCACGTCCACGTCGCCACCCAGCAGGGCCGCCACGCGGGTGGCGTCTTCCTTGATGGGCACCACAGTCAGGTTGTCGACGTTGCCCTTGGAGGCCTTGTCCCAGTAGTTGGCGTTGCGGGTGTACTCCAGCTTCACGCCCTGCTCGCGGAACTTGACGCTGAACGGGCCGGTACCGGAGACATGGGTGGAGGCGTAGGAGTCGCCGTTCTTGACGATCTCGGCCTTGTCTTTGCCCGCCTCGGTCTTGCCGGTATAGAACTTGGAGTCCATCGGGAAGATATAGGTGACGGTCTGCAGCACCAGCGGGAACGGCTTGGCGGTGACGAGATCGACGGTGTACTCATCGACCTTCTTCACTTCGGCAATGGGGTCGAAGATCGCCTTGAAGTCGACGGAGGATTTCAGACGGTTGACGGTCCACACCACGTCGTCGGCGGTGAAGTCGTTGCCGGAGTGGAACTTGACGCCCTTGCGCAGGAAGAAGCGCACGGTCTTGTCGTCGATGCGCTCATACTTCTCGGCCAGACGCGGCTCGAATTTCAGGTCCTGGGTGTAACGCATCAGCGGATCGAACACCAGGTGGGACATCTCCAGGGTCTGACCGGAGAGCTGCTCCTGCGGATCCAGCGAGGTGGCGTCGGAGGCGACGGCGACCTTGATGTCGACGGCGGAAACGTTAAAAGCGAAACCGGCGGCAAACAGCGCCAGGGCAATCTTGGATAATCCTTTCTTCATGTCTTTCTCCATGCTTTTGGCTTTTTATTGACACTTTTTTTGACAAGCAGAGCGGCGGGCCGCCCCTTTCCTAGCTTGCGATTTCCAGCCCCTCGCGGGACATTCCCTTGAACTCCGGCATGAGGGAGATCAGCTTGCGGCTGTACTCATGCTCGGCATTGGTAAAGAGTTTCTCGGTCTCCGCCACTTCCACCAGATGACCGTGCTGCATCACCCCGATGCGATCGCACATCTGGCGGATCACCGGCAGATCGTGACTGATGAACAGCATGGTGAGGCCAAGCTCCTGCTGCAGATCCTTGAGCAGGTTGAGGATCTGGGCCTGCACCGAGACATCCAGCGCCGAGGTGGGCTCGTCGCAGATGAGGAAGCGGGGCCGGGTCGCCAGGGCGCGGGCAATGGAGATGCGCTGACGCTGGCCGCCGGAGAATTCGTGGGGATACTTGACCCCGGCACCACGGCCGAGACCGACGTGATCCAGCAGATCCCCCACGATCCCCTCGATCTGGCTCTCGCTGCCGGCCAGCTTATGAAAACGGATCGGCTCTGCGATGATGTCGCGCACCTTCATGCGCGGGTTCATCGAGGAGTAGGGGTTCTGGAACACCATCTGCATCTGGCGGCGCAGGGGGCGGCGCTCATGCTCGCCCTTGAGCGCGGTCAGATCGATCCCCTCGAAGAAGATCTTGCCGGTATCGGGCGGATAGAGGCCGGTGATGGCGCGAGCGATGGTCGACTTGCCGGAGCCAGACTCCCCCACCAGGCCGAAGGTTTCACCCTCGAAGATCTCGAAGCTGATGTTGTTGCAGGCGCGCACGTACTGACGGCGGCTCGGGAACAGGGAGTCCTTGGTGACGAACTTCAGATCCACGTTCTCCACCCGCAGCAGCGCCCCTTCATAGGCGCGCTCGTCCTGACTCTGGCCGAGCCAGTGGGTCTTGAGATCGATGCTGGTATCCGCCGCACCGGCGTCCTCGATGTAGGAGACCAGCGGGAAGCGCACCAGCTTCACATCCGAGCGGGGCACCGCCGAGATGAGGCTCCGGGTATAGGGGTGGTTGGGGCGACCCAGCACCTGTTCGGTGGTACCGAACTCCACCAGATCGCCGCGATACATGACCGCCACCTTGTCGGTGACGTTGGACACCACGCCCATGTCATGAGTCACCAGCATGCAGCCCACCTGCCGCTCTTTGCAGAGGTTGCGGATGAGCTGAAGGATCTGATCCTGGATGGAGACGTCCAGCGCCGTGGTCGGCTCGTCGGCGATGATGAGCTCGGGATCGCCGGAGAGGGCGATGGCAATGACCACCCGCTGGCGCATGCCGCCGGAGAACTGGTGTGGATACTGCTTGATGCGCAGCTCAGGCTGCGGGATCCCCACCGCCGCCATCAGGGAAAGCGCCTTGGCAAAGGCCGCCTCACGGGTGAGGTCGGTATTGGCCAGAATGGTTTCAACCAGCTGCCGTTCGACGGTGAACAACGGGTTGAGGGAGGTCATGGGGTCCTGGAAGATGAAGCCGATGCGCGACCCTCGAATGGCCCGCATCTCGTTCTGGCTCTTGCCGGAGATGAGTTCGCCATTGAGATAGATGTCGCCACGGGCAATACGGCCAGGGGGGCTCAGCAGGTCGATGACGGCGTTGCCTATGGTGGACTTGCCGGCACCGGACTCGCCTACCACACCGACTATCTCCCCCTTTTCAACGGAAAAAGAGAGATCCTTCACTGCGGCCAGCACCCCGTAGCGGGAGGGGTACTCGATCCGCAAGTTTTTCACTTCGAGCAAGGACATGTTTACCTCTGCGGGGGACATCCGTCCCAAATAATTCGTCCGTAAATCGGCCGCAGATGCCGGTCGTGCCTTGGGGTGATCTTGAGTGCTTGATATGACTGCAAAACGCTCAATCCATGAGACAACGAAACCAGCGATCCGGGCGGGTTTTTTGCATTTTTTTGGAATAACCCGCGAGTAACTTAGACGGTTTGGCGGCGAGTGTAAATGATCGGGTTATACAATTTCGCAATACTTTGCTCAGTTAGCAGCCAAGTCAGCAGTCATAAATCATGACTCCTATCACATATACAGACTATATGACCGACAAAATGCATGACTAGTGCTTTTACTTTCAACAATGGCGTAACAGGCGGGAATATTCACTATTGACCTAATAGTCTTAAGCTTCGAATGAGTAGTGAATATTTATGTGAAATGATTTTTTAACGGCAGCATATGCCGGTGAATGAAAACTAAACAGAGATATATAGGGGGATGCCAGCATGGCGCTCCCCCTTGCTGTCACCCTCAACCCAGCCAGTATGCCAGTGATTGCATACAAAACAGGGCGAACAGGCCGGCGATGAGATCGTCCAGCATGATGCCGAGGCCGCCATGGATGCGGCGGTCAAACCAGGAGATGGGCCAGGGCTTGAGGATGTCGAACAACCGGAACAGCACGAAGCCGGCCAGCACCCACTCCCAGCCGGCCGGCGCCGCTATCATGGTGACCCCAAAACCGATCACCTCGTCCCAGACGATGGCGCCGTGATCCGGCATGCCGATGGCATCGGTGGCGCTCTGGCAGATGCGGATACCCGCCATGAAGCCCAGCACCAGCAGCGCGATGAACCAAGGCGTCGACAGACCGCTCACCAGCAGGTAAAGGGGGATGGCGGCGAGCGTCCCCATGGTACCCGGCGCCTTGGGCGAGAGGCCGGAACCAAAGCCCACCGCCAGAAAGTGCAGCGGATGCTTCAGGTTCAGCCGCTTCAACTCGGGCTTTATCGTGAACAGGCTCATGCGAAGTGGTCCCACCCTTTCAGCTCCAGCGCCACCGTTTGTTCGCCCCGCAGATAGTCGATGCCCGGCTCGCCGGCAACGATGCGGCCGATGCGGGTAAACTTGACGCCGCAATTGGCCAGCGCCGTGTCCAGCGCGCCGCGATGTTCCTCCGGCACGGTGAAGCAGAGCTCGTAGTCATCGCCACCGGCCAGTGCCAGCTGCCAGGCATCCTGTTCGCTCACCGCATCCTGCAGCACCGGCGAGAGCGGCAGCAGATCCAGATCGATCTGGGCCCGCACGCCGGAGGCCTTCAGGATATGGCCGAGATCCGAGGCCAACCCGTCGGAGAGATCCAGCGCGCTGCCGGCCAGCCCGCGCAGGGCCTGTCCGGCCAGAATACGGGGATGGGGATGGTCGAGGCGCGGCAACACGGCCGCCAGCTGGTTCTCGTTGAGGGTTCGCTTGGCCAGCAGATGGGAGAGCGCCAGGGCAGCATCGCCCAGGGTGCCGGTCACGTAGACTCCGTCCCCGGCCTTGGCACCGCTGCGCAGCAGGGCACGGCCAGCCGGCACCGACCCTTTCACCGACACCGTGATGGAGAGCGGGCCGCGGGTCATGTCGCCGCCTACCAGCGCCACGTTGTAGTATTCGGCAAGCTCCAGGAATCCTTCGGCAAAACCGGCTACCCAGGCCTCGTTGATGGTGGGCAGGGTCAGTGCCAACGATACCCAGCGCGGCTCAGCGCCCATGGCAGCCAGGTCGGAGAGATTGACCGCCAGCGCTTTGTAGCCAAGATCCACCGGATCCATGTCGGGAAAGAAGTGGACGCCGCTCACCAGGGTATCCGTGCTCACCGCCAGCTGAGTGTCGGGGGGCAGGGTCAGCAGGGCACAATCATCTCCAGGGCCCATCACCACGTCCTTGCGGGCGTGGGGGACCTTGAAGTACTTATCAATCAGCTCGAATTCACCCATACAGTAAAAAGCCAGCAATAAGCTGGCTCCTCTCTTAGATGCTGTTGACGGACAGCAGGATCAACGCTTGTTCAGCGACTTGATCACCTTGTCCAGTACACCGTTGACAAACTTGTGGCTGTCATCGGCAGCAAAGGATTTGGCCAGCTCGATCGCTTCGTTGATGGCCACGCGCGGCGGCACATCATCACGACGAGTCAGCTCATAGGTCGCCAGACGCAGGATCGCCTTGTCCACCATGTCCACTTCTTCCAGCGGACGGGAGAGGAAAGGTGCGAAGACCTTGTCCAGCTCGTTGCAGTGGAGGGCTACCCCGAACAGCAGATCGCGGAAGTAGTTCAGGTCCACCCCCTTGGTGTCCTGATCGATCTTGAACTGCTCTTCGATGTCGCCCACGTTGGCCTTGGTCATCTGCCACTGGTAGATGGCCTGGGTGGCACAATGGCGGGCCTTGCGGCGCTCGGACGGTTTCAATGCATTTCTCCTCGTTACACGTCCAGCTGTTTCAGGACGTTGATCATTTCGAGCGCGCTCAATGCTGCCTCTGCACCCTTGTTACCCGCCTTGGTACCGGCACGCTCGATGGCTTGTTCAATGTTTTCAGTGGTCAGTACGCCGAAGGCAACCGGAATTTCATATTCCATCATTACCTGGGCCATGCCCTTGCTGTTCTCGTTTGCTACCAGATCGAAGTGATAGGTGCCGCCACGGATGACGGTGCCCAGCGCCACGATGGCGTCATATTGACCACTCTTGGCCAGCTTCTTGATGGCCAGGGGGATTTCGACTGCGCCCGGCACTCGCACCAGGGTCAGGTTGCTGTCCTGGACTTGACCTTGACGCTTCAGTACGTCTACCGCACCGTCCACCAGGCTTTCGTTGATGAAGCTGTTGAAACGGGCAACGACAATAGCAACGCGCGCCTCAGGAGCGGCGATATTTCCTTCGATAACCTTCATGGGAAATCCTGTCTCTGTGCAATCAAAAGGGGCCGGAGTCAAAAGTGCGCACATTCTAGCACAAAGGGGAATCGGACAAAAACATGCATCACAATTCTGGCAACGACAGCGCAATTGACTTTTGGCTTAACTGATCCGACCTGATAATAATACGCCACCCTACTACGGGTTAAAATAATAACACCAAGGAGTTCAGTATGTTGGATTTCAAACGCAGCAGCGTCGCACTCGCATGCCTGCTGCCGCTGGCTGCTCAGGCCGATGCTGGCAGCGCGCGCATCATCGGTGGCAGCGCCGTCACAGCCCCCAGCTGGATGGTGGCCGTCGGCGAAGTCGTCAACGGCAATTGGAGCAATTTCTGCGGCGGCACCCTCATCGACAAGCAGTGGGTACTCACCGCAGCGCACTGCGTCGCCGAGGCCCAGTCCGGCCCCATGGAAGTGGCCATCGGGGTGAGTGATCTCAGCCGTCCTCACCTTCGCAGCAAGGTCGACCAGGTGCTGATGCACCCGGAGTATTACGTCAACCTGCTGACCAATCTGGGTTATCGCGACACCCCGAACGCCTCGGATGTGGCCCTGCTGCACCTTGCCACGCCCGTTACCCAGGCACCGATCGCCATCGCCGACCCCATCATCAAGGATACCTGGCAGCAGAACACGACCATGCTGCATGCCCTGGGGTACGGTGGCATCGACCCCAGCGCGACCAAAGCCAGCCCGCAGCTGCTGGCGGTGGATCTCGCCTATCGGGGAGACCGGGACTTCTGGTACGGTGACCCGACCACGACCCATATCTTCGCCGGCAAGCTGGCCGGTCAGGATACCTGCAAAGGGGACAGCGGTGGTCCGCTCACTTATGGTAGACAACTGGTCGGCGTGACCAGCTACGGGGCCTTCCCCTGCGCCACCGGCAGCGCCGGTGGCTATGTCTACGCCCCTGCCTTCAGTGACTGGATCGCCGAGCAGCAGCAAGGCGTCACCCTGACCACGGTCCGCGGCCTGATCCTGCCTTCAGGCACCAGTGGCTGGGCCGACTACCTGCTGGCCAACCGCAGCAACCAGGCAGTCACCCTGAGCGGCATCTACAGCGATGCCCCCGCCATGAGCAACGGCTGCGCCGCCCGTCTGGAAGCGGGTCAAACCTGCACCCTGCGGCTTCGCGCCGATGGCAACAATACAGTCGGTACCCTGCGCGTGCAGGGCGTTGAACTCACCGCCACCAATGAACAGGGGGCGAGCCAGCGTCTTGAAGGGGCCTTGATCAGTCTTACCAGCGAGCCCACCAAGACTCCGGATACCACCACGACCACTTCAAGCAGTGGCGGTGGTGGCGCCACCGGATTCGCAGCCCTGCTGCTGCTGCCGCTGGCCTGGTTGCGCCGGCGCCGCTGAGGCAAAACAGCAAGGGATGACCGAGGTCATCCCTTGCTTCATATTCATTTCATCACATCAGGCTTATTCGCCGACGTACTCCACCACTTCCAGGCCGAAACCGCCGAGGGCGTGGTACTTCTTCGGCGAGCTCAACAGGCGCATCTGGCCGACCCCCAGCGCCTTGAGGATCTGGGAACCGACGCCGACCCGGCGCGAGGTACCCTGCCACTTGGCCCCTTCCGGTGCCAGCCCCTTGTCCGCCGCCTCGAATCCCTTGACCCGGGCCAGCAGCTCGGCGCCATGGGCTTCCGCCCCCAGGATCACCAGCACCCCGCCTTCGTCGGCGATGCGGGCCATGGATTTGGGCAGCGGCCAGCTGCGGGCGCTGTGGCGATCGGTCAACAGCAGATCGCTCAGCACGTCGTGCAGATGGACCCGCACCAGGGTTGGCTGCTCGGCCTGAACCTCACCCTTTTTCAGGGCGAAGTGCACCTGGTTGTCGATGGTGTCGCGGAAGGTGATGAGGTCAAACTCGCCAAACTCGGTGGGCAGCTTGCACTCGGCCACCTTCTCCACCGTGGTCTCGTGCTGGTTGCGGTATTCGATGAGGTCGGCGATGGTGCCGAGCTTGATGCCGTGCTGCTCGGCGAACAGCTCCAAATCCGGACGGCGCGCCATGGTGCCATCTTCGTTGAGGATCTCGACGATGACGGAAGCCGGCTCGTAACCCGCCAGCCGGGCCAGATCGCAACCGGCCTCGGTGTGGCCGGCGCGAGTCAGCACGCCACCGTCCTGCGCCATCAGCGGGAAGATGTGGCCGGGCTGCACCAGATCGGCGGCCTTGGCATTGGGCGCCACCGCCGCCTGCACGGTGACGGCGCGGTCGGCGGCGGAGATGCCGGTGGTTACCCCTTCGGCCGCTTCGATGGTCACGGTGAAGGCGGTGGAGAACTGGGCATTGTTGCGATCGACCATCAGCGGCAGCGCCAGCTGCTTGCAGCGATCCCGGGTCAGGGTCAGACAGATGAGCCCCCGGCCGTAGCGGGCCATGAAGTTGATATCTTCCGGGCGGACACAGGAGGCGGCCATGATGAGGTCCCCTTCGTTCTCCCTGTCTTCGTCATCCATCAGGATCACCATCTTGCCAGCCTTGATATCGGCAATGATTTCCTGGGTCGTGCTTAGCGCCATGGGCTACTCCATCAACATGCTGCGGGGATTGAGCCAGTCGGCTCGGCTTGATACTGCCTATTGTGCTCTAGATGGGGCACAGGGGGCCCCATTTCAATCGGCGCGGGATCACAGAAAAGCGTTTTTCCCACCGAGGGTCCGTCACAGGAAGCCGGACTGGGCCAGCTTTTCCAGGGTCAGGGTGGAGGCGTTGCTCTCCTCGCGCTTGCCCGTCATCAGCCGCTCCAGATAGCGGGCAATCTGATCCACCTCGAGATTGACCCTGTAGCCAGGTTTCCACTGGGCTATGGTGGTCTCTTGGGCGGTGTGGGGCACTATGGTCAGCCGGAACAGATCCCCCTGCACCGCGTTGACGGTGAGGCTGATGCCGTCCACCGCGATCGAGCCCTTCTCGGCGATGTAGCGGGAGAGCTCCCCCGGCGCCTTGATCCAGTACTCGATGGCGCGGCCGCTGGCGGACTTGCTCTTCACCTCGCCGATGCCGTCCACATGGCCGGAGACCAGGTGGCCACCGAGGTGGGAAGTGGGCATCAACGCCTTCTCGAGGTTGACCCGATCTCCCACCCTGGCGGTGGCGAAACCGGTGCGGGAGAGGGTTTCCAGCGACACGTCGGCGGTATAGCTCTTGTCGCCCAGCGCAATCACGGTGAGGCAGACGCCGTTGGTGGCGATGGAGTCGCCCAGCTTGACGTCGCTAAAGTCCAGAGTCGGTGCGTGCACGGTGAGGGCCATGTCCTCCCCCTGGCGGCGCAGCTCGGCCAGGGTTCCCACCGCTTCGATAATTCCGGTAAACATGCAGATCACCTTGCTGATGACGGGGGCGGCACGGCCCCCTTTAACATTGATAAATCAGGCCAGTCTGGCCGTAATGCGGATATCCGGCCCCACCATGCGCACATCCTTGATGTTGAGCTTGGGCGCCTGGAACAGCCGGGTCAGCCCTGGCAGGTGGAACAGGCCGCGCCCCTCATCCCCCATCAGTTTGGGCGCCTGATAGAGCACCAGCTCGTCCACCAGCCCCTTGTCCAGCAGGGCGCCGCACAGCCGCGGCCCCGCCTCCACCAGCACAGAGTTGACGTTCTGCTTGGCCAGCAGCATGAACAGGCTGACCAGATCCAGCTTGCCACCCAGCAGCGGCACTTCCAGCTGCTGCACCCAGGCGGGCCACTCACCGGATGCCTTGTGGCGGGCCAGCAGTACCGGGCCCTCGCTCTGGAACAGCGGCAGATCCGGGGTGAGCCGGTTTTGCGAATCGACGATGACCCGCAGCGGCTGGCGCAGAGTCTCTTTGGGATAGACGGCCTTGACCGAGGCAGGCAGCGCGTCCCAGCGCACGGTGAGGGAGGCGTTATCCGCCAGCACGGTTTCGGCGCTGGAGAGCACCGCATCGTGGCGAGCCCGCAGCCGCTGCACGTCGCGACGCGCCTCCGGGGAGGTGATCCACTGGCTCTCGCCGCTCGCCATGGCGGTACGGCCATCCAGGCTGGCGCCGAGCTTGACCGTCACCTGCGGAAACGCGGTACGCATCCGCTTGAAAAAGCCCGGGTTGAGCGCCTCGGCTTCGCTTGCCAGCAGGCCGAAATCGGTCTTGATGCCGGCCTCGGAGAGCATGCGCAGGCCGCGCCCGCCCACCTGAGGGTTGGGATCCACCATGGCGGCGACCACACGGGTCACCCCGGCCTTGATCAGTGCCTCGGCGCAGGGCGGGGTGCGACCGTGATGGGAGCAGGGTTCCAGGGTCACGTAGGCGGTGGCGCCGCGGGCGTTGTCACCGGCGGCATGCAGGGCGTACACCTCGGCATGGGGCTCGCCCGCGCGCTGGTGCCAGCCCTCTCCTACCACCACGCCGGCTTTCACCAGCACGGCGCCAACGCAAGGGTTGGGGGCCGTGGTGTAACGGCCACGGCGGGCCAGTTCGAGGGCCCGGCTCATCCATTGGTAATCGTCTTGACTAAACATCTGGGCTCCTCTGACAGCACATCCAGGCTTACGCAATATCGTAGGTTCGATTAGCGCAGCGTTATCGAACGCGGCAACCTGGTTTGGAAGAAAGACTTACTTCTCCAGCTTGGCGATCTCTTCGCCGAACTCACGAATGTCTTCAAAGCTGCGATAGACGGAGGCAAAGCGGATATAGGCCACCTTGTCCAGGCTCTTGAGCTCGTCCATCACCAGGTTGCCCACCAGCTGGGAGGCGACTTCGCGCTCGCCGGTGGCGCGCAGGCGGGACTTGATGTGGTTGACCGCCTTTTCGATGGCCTCCATGCTCACCGGTCGCTTCTCCAGCGCCCGCAAGATGCCGGCCCGCAGCTTGTCTTCGTTGAACGGCTCGCGCGAGCCATTGGATTTGATGACGCGGGGCATCACCAGCTCGGCCATCTCGAAGGTGGTGAAACGCTCGTGGCAGAGCAGACATTCGCGACGGCGGCGCACCTGATGGCCTTCGGCCACCAGACGGGAATCGATCACCTTGGTATCTACCGCACTACAGAAAGGGCAATGCATCGGACCTCCGGCGTTGACGGAAAAGGGCGCCGGCCCCGGGGGCTGGCTCTAGGCCGGCCAGTGTAGCACGGCCATCCGGAACCGGTAAAAGCCCGTGGAAACAAGGGACGGCATACACCCAGACGGCCCCTGGCTCAGTCGTCATAAGGCAGGGTATCTGGGTCGCAATCCTGATAATCGGGTTCGGGATCCACGGCAAAGCGACGCGCCTCGATATGGCTGTGGCCCAGCAGCAACGCCTTGCCCACCCGATGCATGCCATCCATCACCCGGCCGGTGCTGTCCAGCAGGATGGGATAGGCGAGATCAGCCGCCATCATCAACTGGCAGTGCGCCACCACGCTGCGCACCGTGGGACTGGCGGCGTCATGGCCGTACCAGTGCACCTGATCGAGCTCGGCAATCTCGCCAAGCGCCACCGCCTGCACCGGCAGATCGCGGCTCAGTCGTACCAGCCGGCGCACATCCCAGGCCAGCAGCCCCTGTTCGCCGGCGCGAAAGTGGTACTGGGCGCGGATCGCCTGCCTGAGCGCAGCCTCCAGCGCCTCGTCTTGCTGTTCACTGACCATGGTCAGATTGCCTTGCCCGCTATGCTCTTCGCCCTTCAGCGTCATCAGGCCCTCCTGTGTTGCCAAACGCCACAAAAAACAATGCCACCCGTGGGTGGCATTGGTCTCAAACCGGGTGAGGGCCGTTATCAGGCATACACCGGGAAACGACGGCAGATATCCAGCACCTGTTCACGTACGGTGGCCAGCACGGCATCGTTGTCGTGGTTGTCCAGCACATCACAGATCCAGTTGGTCAGCTGGATGGACTCGGCTTCCTTGAAACCACGGCGGGTGATGGCCGGGGTACCGATCCGCACGCCGGAGGTGACGAACGGGGAGCGCGGGTCGTTGGGCACGGAGTTCTTGTTGACAGTAATGTTGGCTTTGCCAAGGGCCGCATCGGCCTCTTTGCCGGTCAGCTCACGGCCGATCAGGTCAACCAGCATCAGGTGGTTGTCGGTACCGCCGGAGACGATCTTGTAGCCGCGCTCAATGAAGGTCGCTGCCATCGCCTTGGCGTTTTTCACGACCTGAGCCTGATAGGTCTTGAACTCGGGTTCCAGCGCCTCTTTGAAAGCCACCGCTTTACCGGCGATGACGTGCATCAGCGGACCACCCTGACCACCCGGGAAGACGGCGGAGTTGAGCTTCTTGTAGAGCTCCTCGTCGTCGGCGGCGGAGAGGATCAGACCACCGCGCGGACCAGCCAGGGTCTTGTGGGTGGTGGAGGTGACCACGTGAGCGTGGGGCACCGGGTTCGGGTAGACACCAGCGGCGATGAGACCGGCCACGTGGGCCATGTCGACGAACAGCCAGGCACCGACCTTGTCGGCGATTTCGCGCATGCGGGCCCAGTCAACGATACCGGAGTAGGCGGAGAAGCCACCGATCATCATCTTCGGCTTGTGTTCGACAGCCTGACGTTCCATGTCGTCGTAGTCGATCTTGCCGGACTCGTCGATACCGTAGGGGATGATGTTGTACAGCTTGCCGGAGAAGTTGACCGGAGAGCCGTGGGTCAGGTGACCGCCGTGGGCCAGGTTCATGCCCAGCACGGTGTCGCCCGGCTGCAGCAGGGCCATGTAGACGGCGCTGTTGGCCTGGGAGCCGGAGTGCGGCTGCACGTTGGCGTAGGTGGCACCGAACAGCTCTTTGGCGCGCTCGATAGCCAGGGTTTCAACCACATCCACATACTCGCAACCACCGTAGTAACGCTTGGAGGGGTAACCTTCGGCGTACTTGTTGGTCAGCTGGGAGCCCTGGGCTTCCATGACTCGGGGGCTGGTGTAGTTCTCGGACGCAATCAGCTCGATATGCTCTTCCTGACGACGGGTCTCGTCTGTGATGGCCTGCCACAGCTCTGGATCATAGCCGGCAATGGTCATGTCACGTTTCAACATCCGTTTCTCTCCTGAAAATCGTTTGCGCGATAGGTGAAGTGGGCAGGCGCATTGTAACGTGAGCTGGATCAAAGAGACAGTCCAACCACCCAAAAATTTGTTTAAAAAATGTAAAATGTGTCGCGAAATTCACAATGACCACGCTCCCCAATCGGCTGGACCGTCATCACCCGACACCCACGCCAGCCGTGCCATCCCCTGTTACCGCCCGGGCAACATGACCGGGCCCGGACTGGCCGAACTGCCAAAACCAGAGCCAGATCATGGATATAGCATTTACTAACAGATAACATCTTTAGCTGGCACAGCGGTTGCCCGGCATGCGCAGCAACGACGCGACCGGCAACAGAAGGGCCCTCTCATCGCATCCGGTCAACTGCTGCTCACGTCACCCCCTTGCCTCTTTGCACCGCAGACCTCACGGGAGTAAGCCATGCTGGATAACCTGATGCTGTTTCTGATTATTTCGGTATTCGCGCTGTTCTATTGGATCTACTATACCGGCACTCGCAAGAGTCCCTTTGTCACGCAGTGGGATCAACTGCCCACCCGCGAGCAGTATCTGGCAGCGCACCCGGAAGCCATCGATGGCGACATCATCTTCTGCATTCATTGCGGCCACCATCAGCAACTGGATGTGGGCCTGGTGCACCAGACCGATTTCCGGCGCCAGCATATCTGCACCCGCTGCAAGAAGACGCTCTATCGCGAGGAGCTCTGACCCATCAGCCAAGGATCCGCAAGATGACATCATTGACCGCCAGCTGCCTGTGCGGCGCCGTCGCCCTGAGCCTGCCCGACCGCTTCGACTATCTGGGCAACTGCCACTGTTCCGAGTGCCGCAAATTTTCCGGCGCCGATTACGCCCCGGTGGGCGGCCTGGATGGTGCGCTCGTCACCATCACTCGAGGAGAGGAGGCCATCAGCCGCTTCCAGAAATCCCCCGAGACCACCCTAGCCTTCTGCCGCCACTGCGGCTCCAGCCTGTTCAGCGAGAAGCGCAGCAGCGGCAAGCTGAACCTGCGCCTCGGCATTCTCGACACGGCGCCGAGCCAGCGACCAGGCTTTCACATTTTCGTCGGCTCCAAGGCCCCCTGGCACGAGATCACCGATGAGCTGCCGCAGTTCGAGACTCGCCCCACCGCCTGACACCGTCGCCGACATGCCCTGAAAAGGTCGCCTCTGGCGGCGTTTTTCCCGACTTGTTCGGCGGATTGTCACCTATGGGTTAACTTTTCCGCCAAAGCCGTTAGAATCGGGCTCAGTCTGCTTCCCGCTTGCCATCCACGGAGGAAAAATGCAGGAATTTCTGGCCACTAGCGAACGTCGGGCCGAACTTTACTGGTGGTTTGCCACCCTGTTTACCGCCCAGCTCAGCGACGAACAGATCGCCGAATACGACAGCTATGATGTGCGAAGCTTCCTGAAGAGCCTCTCCACGCTCGATCCCATGCGCCCGGCCGTGGCCGAGCTCAATGACGCAATCGCCCGCTTGCTGGTGCGCCCCGAGCGGGCCAACGCGCTGGCCGGCGACTTCCATGAGCTGTTCCTGGCCAACGACGCCGTCTCCCCCCATGAATCCGCCCACCAGGACGCCGCTGCGCTCGAGCGCATGCAGACGCGGCTGAGCCGGCTCAATATCGATGTCAGCGCCAAATACCAACAACCGGTCGATCATCTGGGGGTCGAACTGGATCTGATGGGCAATCTCATCATTCGCGCCGCCGAAGCCGCCAGCGCCGATCTGCGCGAACAGTGGCTCGGCGAGCAGGAGGCCTTGCTGCACGGCCATCTGCTGGCCTGGTTCCCCCATTTCGAGCGCGCCTGCCGCGCCGCCGATCCGTTTGGCTTCTACGGCGCCAGCGCCCGCCTGCTGGGGGTCTTCCTCACCATGGATGCCAACTACCTCAGCCTGGTCAAACCGGCGCCAGCCGCCGACTGAGTTCGACATGAAGACGGCCCTGCTGCTGATCGCCTGCTGGCTGCTGGCCCTGATCCCGCTGGATCAGGGCCTTACCCCCCTCGTGACCCTGCTGTTCAACCCGGACCGCGTCCTCTACGGCACCGCCCAGCTCACCGGTTTCGCCGGCATCCTGCTGACCCTCTATCTCGCCAATCTCGGGGTGGAGGTGGTGCTGCGCCGCCGCTTCCAGATAGCGGGCATGCTGGCCCTGCTGGCCGCCTGGGTCGACTTTATCAACAGCAGCGGCAGCGAGGCCCACTGGCTGCTGCTGCTCGCCCTGGCGCTGCCGTTTCACGGGCTCGGCCTGCTGGTGCTGGTGCGCGGCATCCAGGCCTTCGGCCGCCAGAAAGGCTGATAAACCGCCAAAACTATTACAAATCATGACAGCCCGATCCGCCCATCCGCCCTTGTCACAAGGGCAGACCCTCAATTGCTGGTAACATTCGCTTACATTCAGCTCCCGTTCAGTTTCGCCGCAACCGTTATAGTGCCGCTCCTTTTCCAACCAATGCAGGAGCATCAGCATGCCTCCACAGGATGCACGCATCACGGGTCTCGACCTGTTGCGAGGGCTCGTCATCTTCATGGCCGTCTTCGAGCACTACACCGGCTACCTCAACTACTGGTACATCGACTTCTTCAACCGGGAACACGCCCTGTGGGACAGCTTCTATCTGTCGCACAAGACGATGGCCGGCCAGCTGCTGCCCATGGATCACACCACGGCCCAGGTCTCGGCCTGGCTCATTCCCTGGGTCAGCCAGATCTATCTGGCGCTGGCCGCCTTCAACCTCAGCCGCCGCGATCAGGCCAGTTTCAGACCGCAACTGGGCGGCAAGCTGGTGCTGTTCGCCAGCATCATTCTGGTGCTCTATGTGGAAGGGCTGGTGATCGCTCCCAACTTCGGCGAGGCCATCTCGTTCTACCCGGTGATGCTGTGGATGTGTCTGCTGGCGCTCTTCTCGCTGGTCTACGCCTGGTTCGGCATCCGCGGCATGCTGCTGCTGACCCTGCTCAGCCTGCTGCTGGATCAGCTCGGCGTGCAGGATCTGCTCGGTCACATCGACGGCTGGATGAAGCTGCACGTGCACCCCGACTACGAGCTGGATGCCCGCCTCGACCTCTTCATGGCCAGCGGCTGCTTCGGCTTCCTCTACGGCTGGTGCTGGCATCAGCGGCCCCAATGGCGGGACCGCCTCAACGCCCTGGTGCTGACGCTCTCGCTGGTAGCGCTGGCCGTCTATCTCATGTTTGGCGAAACCAGCACGGTCGAGCTCAGCGACATCTACGCCAACGAACACGAACTGGCGATGGACATGGTCGGCCGTGCCGGCATCTGGGGCATGGAGTTTCTGGTGATCGGGGCCGTGCTCTGGCTGCATCAGCGCAACATCCGGCTGTGCTGGCGCCCGCTCAACTGGATCGGCATGTACTCGCTGACCGTCTTCATCTTCCACAAGAGTATCTTCGTGCACCTGTGGGGCCCGCTCTTGCTGTGGTGGACCGCCCGTCAAGGCACCATCTTGCCCAACAACTTCGGCCTCATCATGGCGCTCAGCGCCACCAGCGTGCTGCTCATCTACGCCTTCCAGCGCTCCGGCATCATCTGCCACCTGATGGGCATGCATCAGGACCGTGACTGGGCGCGGCTCTATGGCAAATAAGTGCTGGCTGCCGCTGCTGTTCCTGACCCTGCCCCTGTCGGCCAAAGAGCCGGACAACCAGTGGCAGCTGGGTGGTCAGTGGCAGCTCGGCAGCAATCAGGCGGGGGTCCGCGCCGATGCCAGCATGCAGTTCTGGCTCGCCTATGAGCGGGAAACCCAGGTCGGCCTGCTCTTCGCCGATGGCCAGAGCGCCGGGCTGGCCTTGCCGCTCTACAAAAAGAGCTTCTTTGCGGTCGGCGTCGCACCCATGCAGGTAGTCGATCGCAGCCGCTTCAGCGCCTTCTGGCGCCTCGGCTGGCAACTGGACGACGATCACCAGCTCACCCTGGGCCAGCTCTATGACGTCAGCGGCCGTTATGGCCAGCTCTGGTACATGGAGCACAGCCTGCCGCTGCCGGCCGAGATCTCCCTCAACCTCTGGCTGACCCGGGGCAGCCAGGCCCACATGGCCGCCTATGGAGCAGACGAGGGCCTGCGGGACTGGGGAGTCACGCTGGAACGCAGCTGGCGCTGGCAGCAGTGGCGCCTTGGCACCGAGTTCGGCGCCAAGCAGTGGCTCATCAAGGAGCACGACTGGCAACCGATGATCAACCTGACCCTGAGCTATCACTTCAGCTGGTAACACAGCCAAAAAGGGGGCGAATGACGCCCCCTCCCTTCCCTCCAGAATGCTTCATGCCATACTGACAGCAGCTTAAATGACAAAAAAGTCAATTCAGGAGCGCGCGATGGGCGAAGAGACTTTCAATGCCATGCCGGATCCACCGCTGGCGGGGCAATTGAACATGAACGAGCTGCAACAGCTGTTCGAACTGGCCCCGTTTGGCATAGGTGTGTTTGATCGCCACTTTCGCTGCCGCAGCGTCAACCAGACCCTGGCCGATCTCAACGGCCTCTCCCGAGAAGAGCACTACGGCAGATACCTGCGGGAAATCGTCCCCACGCTGGCTCCGGTGCTGGAACCCCTGTTCCAGCAGATCATCAGCAGCGGCGTCCCCCGGGTCGAGCTGAACCTGAGCGGTCATACCGCAGCCCATCAGGGTCGGCAGCGCCACTGGCAGGCCATTTACAGCCCCATGCTGGATGAACAGGGGGTGCCCGACCGCATCCTCACCATAGTGCGGGACGTCACCGAGCAGGTCGAAGCGCAGCAGCGGCTGCAACTGGCCATGAGTGCCGGCCAGATCGGGGTGTGGGAGTGGCATGTGACGGAGGACAGGCTGCAGTTTGACGGCCAGGTCGAGCGCCTGCTCGGCACCACGGCCAGCCAGTTTCAGGGGGGGATGGAGCAGTTCATCAAGCGCTTCGATCCGCTCTCTGGCGAGCAGTTCAGGGCGGCGGTCAACGGCACGGCCCCCATTCACCTCACCCTCGGCTATCTCGGGCCGGATCAGTTGCGGGGCTGGGTCGACATTCACGCCGATCACGTGGCGGCCACCGACCATCAGGGGCGGCGCATCACCGGAGTGATCCACGATGCCACCAGTCGCTGCAACCAGGAGGACAAGCTGCGCCAGGCCAACGTGGTATTCGAGACCGCTGCCGAAGGCATCATCATCATGGATGGCCAGCGCCAGATCATCTCGGTCAATCCGGCCTTTTCCAGCATGACTCAATATGAAGAGGCGGAGATCGTGGGCAAGTCGCCGGAGGCCATCATGCACCCGCGCCGCCACACCGACATCGATTATCCCTGGCATACCCTGCTGCCCGGCAGTCACGCCTGGCATGGCGAGATGATGTGTCTGCGCAAGGATGGCGGCTACTTCACCTCCTGGCAGCATGTCAGCGCCGTGCACGACAGTCGCCACAACACCACCAACTACGTCATCGCCTTCTCCGACATCAGCGCCATTCGCAAGGCCGAAGCACAGCTCAATCACCTCGCCTATCACGATCCCCTGACCGAGCTCGGCAACCGCAACCTGCTGCAGGAGCGGCTGGAGCTGGAACTCAAGACCGCCCAGCTCAACCACCAGCAACTGGCCCTGCTGTTCATCGATCTGGACGGCTTCAAGCTGATCAACGACACCCTGGGCCATCGCGCCGGCGACGAACTGCTCAAGCTGCTGGCCGAGCGGATCCGCCGCGTCCTGCGCCACAACGACGTGGCCGCCCGGCTCGGTGGCGATGAATTCCTGGTGCTGATCCCCTTCTTTGAACGGCCACAGGAGCTGGAACGGCTCGCCGAGCAACTGCTGGCCTGCCTGCGCGAGCCGGTCGAACTCGACCACGAGCGGGTGGCCGTCTCCGCCAGCATCGGCATCTCCCTCTATCCGGAACACGCCACCAGCCCGGATACCCTGGTCAGCGCCGCCGACAGCGCCATGTACGAGGCCAAGAACCGGGGCCGCAACGGCTATCTGTTCTATACCCCGGACATGACCGAGCAGACCCGGGAGCGAATGAGCATGGAGCAGGGACTGTTCAAGGCCATCGAGCAGCATCAGCTCTGCGTCCTCTATCAGCCCATGACGGAGCTCGCCAGCAACCGCATGAGCGGGCTGGAGGCCCTGCTGCGCTGGCAACACCCCAGCGAGGGCATGATAGGGCCCACCCGCTTCATCCCGGTGGCCGAGGAGTGCGGGCTCATCGAGCAGATCGGCGAATGGGTCATGCGCACCGCCTGTCGGCAGGGACAGGCATGGCTGGCCGCAGGGCTGGCGGTACCCAGGCTGTCGATCAATGTGTCGGTGCGGGAGATGCGCTCGGCAGGTTACGTGGAGCAGGTCGCCGCCATCCTGACCGAGACCGGCTTTCCGCCAGAGAAGCTGGAGATAGAGGTCACCGAGAGCATCATCCAGCGGGTCGATCAGAGCCTGCAGCTGTTCAGACGCCTGAAGGCGCTGGGGGTACAGATCGCCATCGACGACTTCGGTACCGGCTTCTCCTCCCTGAGCCTGCTCAAGAGCCTGCCCATCGATCGCATCAAGATTGACCGTACCTTCGTGCAGGCCCTGCCCGATGACAAGCACAGCCGGGAGCTGTGCCGCACCATCATCAACCTGGCCGACAGCCTGGGCATGGTGGTTACCGCCGAAGGGATCGAGACCCAGGCCCAACGTCAGTTTCTGCAATCACTGCACTGCCAGGAGGGGCAGGGTTATCTGTTCAGCCACCCGCTGGCCGAGCCCCATCTGGCCGAGCAGCTGGGCTCGCGCAAGGGCGCCTGGTGCTAGCGGTGTGCCGGGATCCGCACCGCGCCAGCGGCGCAGGTGACGCTCATCAGTTGAAGGTCAGCCTGGCATCCCACCCTTCGTCCTGCTGCCGGCGTGACTCTTCCAGCAACGAGTCCTGCGAATAGGAGGATTTTTTCTCTTCGAGGGTGACGGACACCGACGGCTTGCGCGCCAACCAGGCCTCGCTCAACTGACCGCTGATGTGGTCCCGCAGGGATGGCGAAACGGGCTGTGCCGGTGTCAACGCAAGGTCGTTGGCATGGGGGGCGGCCAATGCGGCCTCATCGGTGGCCTGCGGGGCCTCGAACTGCCAGAGGGAGGAGCACAATAGCAGGGTCAACATGGGACTATCTCCGTCGATAAAACGACGTTTTACCCAATCAGCGATGAATTGTCATCGACTCGACTGTAAGCGGATGTTGCCATCTATCCAAAAGTCTAATTGCCCTCCCTCGCCAAAGGTATAAGTTGTTACCTAATCATTACAAGAATGTATTCAAAGGAGTGACACATGAGCGAGAGCAAGGTCTACCCGGTCAAAGCCCACATCAGCAACGGCGCCCTGCTGGACAAGGCAGGCTATGAAGCCATGTATCGGGCCTCGGTGCAGGATCCGGATGCCTTCTGGGGCGAGCAGGGCAAGATCCTCGACTGGATGCAGCCCTACACCAGGGTCAAGAACACCTCCTATGATCCGGGCCACGTCTCCATCAAATGGTATGAAGACGGCCTGCTCAACGTCTCTGCCAACTGCCTGGACCGCCATCTGGCCCAGCGCGGCGACAAGGTTGCCATCATCTGGGAAGGGGACAACCCGGCCGAAGATCGCAAGCTCACCTACCGCGAGCTGCACACCGAGGTGTGCAAGTTTGCCAACGTCTTGAAGGCGCAGGGAGTGCATCGCGGCGACGTGGTCTGCCTCTACATGCCCATGGTGCCGGAAGCCGCCATCGCCATGCTGGCCTGTACCCGCATCGGCGCTGTGCACAGCATCGTGTTCGGCGGTTTCTCGCCGGAAGCCCTGGCCGGTCGCATCATCGACTCCGGCTCTTCCATCGTCATCACCGCCGATGAAGGGCTGCGCGGCGGCCGTCCGGTGCCGCTCAAGAAGAATGTGGATGAAGCGCTCACCAACCCGGAGACCAAGGTCAACAAGGTGATCGTACTCAAGCGCACCGGCGGCAACATCGCCTGGCACAACCACAGGGACATCTGGTGGCACGACGCCGTCGCCACCGTCAGCGCCGACTGTCCGCCGGAGGCGATGGGGGCCGAAGACCCGCTCTTCATCCTCTACACCTCCGGCTCCACCGGCAAACCCAAGGGGGTGTTGCACACCACCGGCGGCTATCTGGTCTATGCCACGCTCACCTTCAAGTACATCTTCGACTACCACGAAGAGGACATCTATTGGTGTACCGCCGACGTGGGTTGGGTCACCGGCCACTCCTATCTGGTCTACGGACCGCTTGCCAACGGCGCCACCACCATCATGTTTGAAGGGGTGCCCAACTACCCGGCCACCAATCGCATGAGCCAGGTGGTGGACAAGCACCAGGTCAGCATCCTCTACACCGCCCCCACCGCCATCCGGGCGCTGATGGCCAAGGGCAACGAGGCGGTAACCGGCACCTCCCGTTCGAGCCTGCGCATCATGGGCTCGGTGGGCGAGCCCATCAACCCGGAAGCCTGGGAGTGGTACTACCGCACCATAGGCGAGGAGCGCTGCCCCATCGTCGATACCTGGTGGCAGACCGAGACCGGCGGCATCCTCATCAGCCCGCTGCCCGGCGTCACCAATCTCAAGCCAGGCTCGGCCACCCGTCCCTTCTTCGGCGTGCAGCCGGCGCTGGTGGACAACATGGGCGAGCCGCTGGAGGGGGCCACCGAGGGCAACCTGGTGATCACCGACTCCTGGCCGGGTCAGATGCGCACCGTGTTCGGCGATCACGAGCGGTTCGAGCAGACCTACTTCTCCACCTTCCCCGGCCGCTACTTCACCGGCGACGGTGCCCGTCGCGACGAGGATGGTTACTACTGGATCACCGGGCGGGTGGATGATGTACTGAACGTCTCGGGCCACCGCATGGGTACCGCCGAAATTGAATCCGCGCTGGTCTCCCATCCCAAGATCGCCGAAGCGGCAGTGGTGGGCGTGCCGCACGAGATCAAGGGTCAGGGCATCTATGCCTATGTCACCCTGATCGCCGGTGAGGAGCCGAGCCGCGAGCTGCATAAAGAGGTGAAGGAGTGGGTCCGCAAGGAGATCGGCGCCATCGCCACCCCGGACGTGATCCACTGGGCCGAGGGGCTGCCAAAGACCCGCTCCGGCAAGATCATGCGGCGAATTCTGCGCAAGATCGCCACCGGCGAGACCGACAGCCTGGGGGATATCTCCACCCTGGCGGATCCGGGCGTGGTGGACAAGCTGATCCGCGAGAAGTCGGAAGCAGCCTGATCCTGACTGCGTTCCAGCCTCCAAAGCCGGCCTCGAGCCGGCTTTGTCGTCTTTGCTACTGAGCGTTTCAACAACGCACCAATTAGCGCAAAAAATAGACAGATGTAGAGATTAGACCAGTAAAATGCTGCTAATTTTCACGAAATCAATATAATTGCGAAATCTGTGTGCCAGTGCACACCGATTTGCGCAGAAAATGACTAGATTTCTGATAGTCCACAAGATGGCTGACAGATAGCAGCATTATCATCGAGGATGTACTCAATATGTCGCAAAAACACCGAATTCTCCTGCTCAACGGGCCGAACCTGAACCTGCTGGGCAAACGGGAACCGGGCATCTACGGCAGCAAGACGCTCGATGAGATCGTCGCCGATCTGACGCACAACGCCGGCGAACTCGGGGTCACACTGGAACACCTGCAATCCAATGCCGAACATGAGTTGGTCGGCCGCATCCACCAGGCCATGGGTCAGGTGGATTTCATCATCATCAACCCGGCCGCCTTCACCCACACCAGCGTCGCCATCCGCGACGCGCTGCTGGGTGTGGCCATCCCCTTTATCGAGGTTCACCTGTCCAACGTCCATGCCAGGGAACCCTTCCGTCATCACTCCTATCTGTCTGATGTCGCCAAGGGGGTCATTTGTGGGCTGGGGGCCGATGGCTACCAATTCGCTTTAACCGCGGCCGTGCACCAGTTGCGCGCGGCTTGATAATCACTGATCAGATAAAGAAGAAAGAGAATGCTAATGGATATCCGCAAAATCAAGAAGCTGATTGAACTGGTTGAAGAGTCCGGCATCGCCGAACTGGAGATCTCCGAAGGTGAAGAGTCCGTTCGCATCAGCCGCAACTTCTCCGGTCAGGTGACCGCTGCTCCGCAGATGATCATGCAACAAGCTGCCGCCCCGGTTGCCGCTCCTGCCGCCGCACCGGCTGCTGCTACCCCGGCTGCCGACGCCATCCCGAGCGGTCACCTGATGCGCTCCCCGATGGTTGGCTCCTTCTACCGCTCCTCCAGCCCGGAAGCCAAGCCGTTCGTGGAAGTCGGTCAGCACGTCAATGTCGGCGATACCCTGTGCATCGTCGAAGCCATGAAAATGATGAACCAAATCGAGTCTGACAAGGCCGGTGTGATCAAAGCGATCCTGGTTGAAAATGGTCAGGCCGTCGAATTCGACGAGCCGCTGTTCATCATCGAATAAGGGAAGTCGCCACCCATGTTGGACAAAGTAGTCATCGCCAACCGCGGTGAAATTGCCCTGCGGATCCTGCGCGCCTGTAAAGAGCTCGGGATCAAGACAGTGGCCGTTCACTCCACCGCCGACCGGGAGCTCAAGCATGTGCTGCTGGCCGACGAAACCATCTGTATCGGCAAACCGGCCAGTACCGACTCCTACCTCAATGTGCCGGCCATCATCGCCGCCGCCGAGGTGACCGGTGCCGTCGCCATCCACCCGGGTTACGGTTTCCTCTCCGAGAACGCCGACTTCGCCGAAGTGGTCGAGAAATCCGGCTTCATCTTCATCGGCCCGCGCGCCGAGACCATTCGCCTGATGGGTGACAAGGTTTCCGCCATCGAGGCGATGAAGAAAGCGGGCGTGCCCTGCGTACCGGGCTCCGACGGTCCGGTCGACAGCGATGCCAAGCACAACGCCGCCATCGCCAAGCGCATTGGCTACCCGGTGATCATCAAGGCCGCCGGTGGCGGTGGTGGTCGCGGCATGCGCGTGGTGCGCAGTGAAGCCGAGCTGTCTGCCGCCATCGCGCTGACCAAATCCGAAGCAGGCCAGTTCTTCAAGAACGACATGGTCTACATGGAGAAGTACCTGGAGAACCCGCGCCACATCGAGATTCAGGTGTTGGCAGACGGCCAGGGCAACGCCCTCTACCTGGGCGAGCGCGACTGCTCCATGCAGCGTCGTCACCAGAAGGTGGTCGAAGAGGCGCCGGCACCCGGCATCACCGAAGAGATGCGCAAGTTCATCGGTGAGCGCTGCGTGCGCGCCTGTATCGAGATCGGCTACCGCGGTGCGGGCACCTTCGAGTTCCTGTACGAGAACGGCGAGTTCTATTTCATCGAGATGAACACCCGTATCCAGGTTGAGCACCCGGTCACCGAGCTGGTCACCAGCGTGGATCTGATCAAGGAGCAGCTGCGCATCGCCGCCGGTCAGCCCCTGTCGATCACCCAGCAGGACATCCGCATCCGTGGCCATGCCATCGAATGCCGGATCAACGCCGAAGACCCGGCCACCTTCATGCCGTCTCCGGGCCTGATCCAGCGCTTCCACGCGCCGGGTGGTCTGGGCGTACGCTGGGATTCCCACATCTACGCCGGCTACAAGGTGCCGCCCTACTACGACTCCATGATCGGCAAGCTGATCTGTTACGGTGAAAACCGCGACGTCGCCATCGCCCGCATGCGTCAGGCGCTGGACGAGCTGGTGGTGGAAGGGATCAAGACCAACGTCTCCCTGCAAAAAGAGATCATGAAGGACGAAAACTTCCAGCACGGTGGGACCAACATCCACTACCTGCACAAGAAGCTGGGTCTGTAAGGATCCTTGACGAAGACCGCCATGTCGGTGGACGTCGGCTCCGCAAGGAGCCTCTATTGAAAAAGGGCCATGGCGACATGGCCCTTTTTTGTTATCCTTGCGCCCCTCAAAATTGTCGGAGGCCAAGGTGAATCGTTTCGCGCTCGCTCGCCGGGAAGCAGCCCTCTGCCTGCTGCTGACCCTGCTCTACTTCCTTGCCTGGTATGGCACGGCCTATTTCATCCCCGCAGAGATCGAATGCTGGGACATGCCGCTCTGGTTCCTGCTCAGCTGCATCCTGATGCCGCTGCTGTTCATCGTGCTGTGCGGCCTGATGGTGGATCGCCTGTTCGTGGACATCCCCCTCGACTCCCCTCCCCTCGATGCCAAGGAGCCTTCCCATGAATCTTGAGCTGATGCTGCCGCTCATCATCTATCTGGTGCTGGTGCTGGGAGTCGGCTTCTGGGCCAGCCGCCATCGGGTGGGCGGTGACTTCGTACAGGAGTACTTCATCGGCAACCGCAGCATGGGCGGGCTGGTGCTGGCCATGACCCTGGTGGCCACCTACACCTCGGCCTCCTCCTTCATCGGCGGGCCGGGGGCTGCCTACAAGATCGGGCTGGGCTGGGTGCTGCTGGCGATGATCCAGCTGCCCACCGTCTGGCTCACCCTGGGGGTGCTTGGCAAGAAGTTCGCCATCATCGCCCGCCGGGTCAATGCGGTGACCATCAACGACATGCTGTGGGCCCGCTACCAGAGCAAGGCGGTGGTGGTGCTGGGCTCGGTCACCATCATCCTCGCCTTCATCGCCACCATGGTGGTGCAGTTCATCGGCGGCGCCCGTCTGCTGGAGACCGCCACCGGCCTCAGCTACCAGCAGGGGCTCCTGCTGTTTGCCAGTTGCGTGCTGCTCTACACGGTGATCGGCGGCTTTCGCGCCGTGGTGATGACCGATGCGCTGCAGGGGATCATCATGCTGATCGGCACCGGCGCCCTGCTGGCGGGCATTCTGGTGGCCGGTGACGGCCTGCCCAACCTCATCCACCAGCTCAAGGTGATCGATCCCAAGCTGGTGAGCCCGCAGGGGGCCGGCGACCTGCTGACCCAGCCCTTCATGCTGAGCTTCTGGGTGCTGGTCTGCATCGGGGTGGTGGGGCTGCCCCACTCGGCGCTGCGCTGTTTCGGCTATCGCGACAGCAAGGCGCTGCACCGCGGCATCCTCATCGGTACCATCGTCAGCGCCTTGCTGATGTTCGGCATGCACCTGGCCGGCGCACTGGGCCGCGCCATCCTGCCCGGCATGGACAGCCCGGACAAGATCATGCCCTCCCTGATGATGGAAGTGCTGCCCCCCTGGCTGGCCGGGGTCTTCCTGGCGGCGCCCATGGCGGCCATCATGTCCACCATCGACTCCCAGCTGATCCAGGCCTCCGCCACCCTGGTGAAGGATCTCTACCTCAACTACCTGAGTCCGGAGAAGGCCGGCCAGGAGAAGCTGGAGGTACGGGTGCCGCGCCTCTCCCTGCTCTGCACCCTGATCCTGGGCACGCTGGTGCTGCTGGCGGCGCTGCAGCCCCCCGAGATGATCATCTGGCTCAATCTGCTCGCCTTCGGCGGCCTGCAGGCGGTGTTCCTCTGGCCACTGGTGCTCGGCCTCTACTGGTCGCGGGCCAACGGCCCGGGGGCCCTGGCCAGCATGGTGTGCGGCAT
Organism: Aeromonas sp. QDB34; assembly: GCF_027705405.1. Classification (NCBI taxonomy): domain Bacteria; kingdom Pseudomonadati; phylum Pseudomonadota; class Gammaproteobacteria; order Aeromonadales; family Aeromonadaceae; genus Aeromonas; species Aeromonas sp. QDB34. The sequence continues at coordinate 162,829 of NZ_JAPDBT010000005.1, forward strand.
CCTCTGCTACGCCATCCTGAGTCAGTGGGAGATCAAGCCGGCCGGTCTGCACGCCATCGTGCCGAGCCTGGGGCTGGGGCTGATTGCCTTCGTGCTGGTCAGCCTGCTCACCCCGGCTCCGAGCCAGCATGTGCGGCGCTTGTTTGAGCCGCAATCATCGATGGATTAATAAAGGGTTCCGAAACTATCCCAAAATGGGTGTTTTACGGGTAAACTGTGCGCCATGTCACAAAATGCCGTGCCCTTATGCCCGTACAGAACGCCAGACAGATCCTGACCCAAGCCCTGCAGCGACTCGGTTACGCCCTGTTGCTGCCGGTCTCCATCCTGCCGCTGGCCGCGCTGCTCTATCGGCTCGGCCAGCCGGACGTGCTGGATCTGGCGGTGCTCTCCCTCACCGGCCGCGCCCTGTTCAGCCAGATGCCGCTCATCTATGCGGTGGCCATCGCCTTCGGGCTGAGCCGCCAAGGTGAAGGCACTCAGGCGCTGGCCGGTGCAGTCAACTTTCTGCTGCTGAGCTCGGCGCTCGGCACCCTGGCCCCCGGCCTGCACAGTGACATGATCTGCGGCCTGCTGGCGGGATTGACCACCGCCATCGTCTACCCCTGGCTCAAACGCCACCCCATGCCCCACTGGCTACGGCTGGTCAACGGCGACTTCACCAGCCTGCTCGCCTCGGCGTTCACCTGTCTGCTGCTGGCCTTCCCCCTCGCGCTACTCTGGCCGCTGCTGGAACAGGGCATCACCCTGCTCGCCTCCGAACTGCTCACCACCCCGTTCGGCGCCTTCTGCTACGGCGTGCTGAACCGGCTGCTGATCCCGCTCGGTCTGCATCAGGTGCTGGGCAGCCTCATCGGGCTGGGGGAAAGCAACCTGCAGGCACTGGCCAGCGCCCAGCCGCTGCACGAAGGCTATGTGGCCGGGCTCTATCCCATCATCATGTTTGGCCTGCCGGGCGCCTGCTTCGCCATCTGGCTGCACCGCCAGCGCATGCAGCGACTGCCGCAGGGGGGATTGCTGCTCACCCTGGCGCTCACCTCGGCGCTGGTGGGCATCACCGAACCCATCGAGTTTCTGTTCGCCTTCACCGCCCCCTGGCTGTTTCTAGCCCATGCCCTGCTGACCGGCCTGTCGCTCGCCACCTGCAGCGCGCTCGGCATCAAGGTGGGCAGCTACTTCTCCGCTGGCCTGCTGGATCTGGTGCTGAGCTACCACGCCGGCGAGCACAGCTTCTGGCTCATTCCGGTCGGCATCCTGTTCTTCGTCGCCTACACCCTGCTGTTCTATCAGCTGCTGGAGCGCACTCCCCTCAGCCTGCCGAGCAAGCCCATCGCGCCGGAGCACCCGCGCCTTGCCAACGTCGCCCCCTCCGACCCCCAGATGCTGGCGATCCAGTACCTCAAGGTGCTGGGGGGCATGGACAACCTGCAGGCGATGAGCGTCTGCCTGACCCGCCTCAGCCTGCGGGTACGCGACATCTCGCTGGTGGATCAATCCCGCCTGCTGGGGCTGGGCTGCCTCTCCTGGATCCAGCTCAACGACCATCAGCTGGTACTGGTGCTGGGCCCCAACGCCAGCCTGATCGAGGGGCAGATCCGCATGCTGGCGGAGCGCCAGTCGGTACCGCTCGGCCTCAAGCCCAATCAGGAGTCCGCCGGCCAGAGCGGCTGGTAGCCTCAGGCAAACGGCAACCGCTCGGCGACAAAGTCCATCAGGCTGCGCAGGGCGGGCGCCAGGTGCTCCCGGCTCGGATAGATGAGGTAGAAGGGGTTGGCCGGAATGGGGTGGCTCGGCAGCACCTTCTGCAAGCGTCCCGCCGCGAGATCCCCCTCGCAGACGTGATGGGGCAGCAGGGCAATGCCTCCCTCGTTGATCGCCAGCTCCCGCAGCGCCAGCAGGCTGTTGCTCAGACAAGCCCCTTGCGGCCGCCAGCCTCCCTCCTGCAACGGCCACACCGGCAGCGACGTGTGCACCAGACAGGCGTATCGCCCCAGCTCGCTCAGCTGTTGCGGCGTGCCGTGGGCCGCCAGATAGGCGGGCGCCGCCACCAGATGGCGCGGCACCTGACCGATACGCCGGCAGATCAGGCTGGAATCTTTCAACGGCGCCGCCCGCAGCGCCAGATCATAACCCTCCCCCACCAGATCGAGCTGCTCATCGCAGAGGGTCAGCTCCAGCACCACCTCGGGGTAGAGGGCCCGAAACTCGGCCAGGATCCGGCCAAGCAGCAGGGTGCCGGTGGCCTCCGGCGCGGTGATCCGCACCCGGCCGGCCGGGGCCGCGCGCAGTCTCGCCATCGCCAGATTGGCGCTGCGGGCCAGCGCCAGCAGCGCCCGGCACTGCTCCACATAGACCTCCCCCTGCGGGGTCAGGCTCAGCCGGCGGGTGGTGCGCTGCAACAGGCGCACCCCGAGCTGGGATTCGAGCCGCGAGATCTTCTGGCTGACCGAGGATTTGGGCATGCCGAGCAACTCGGCCGCGCCGGTAAAACTGCCCTGCTCCACCACGGTGGCGAACAGCCCCATCAGCTCCAGTTCGACATTGTTCATATATTCAAACAGTCTTTACCAATTACCCACCTTAATCTGAATAATCAACCAGACTAGAGTGGCTGGCAATCCCCATCCAACCGATTTGAAAGGAACTGCCATGAAAGCCATCGCCCTGACCCACTATCTGCCGAGCGATCACCCCCACTGCTTCATCGAAGCCAATCTGGCCGACCCGACACCGGGCCCGCGCGACCTGCTGGTGCGGGTCAAGGCCACCTCCATCAACCCGGTCGATACCAAGGTGCGTGCCCCCAAGGCCAAGGTCGAGAGCAGCCCGCGAGTGCTGGGCTGGGATGCGGTGGGCGAAGTGATCGCCGTCGGCCGCGAGGTGACCCTGTTCAAGGCGGGCGACCGGGTCTGGTATGCCGGCGACATCAGCCGCCCCGGCAGCAACAGCGCCCTGCAACTGGTGGATGAGCGCATCGCCGCCCTCGCCCCCACCAGCCTGAGCGACGTGGCAGCCGCTGCCCTGCCGCTCACCGCCATCACCGCCTGGGAGACCCTGTTCGAGCGCATGGGCCTCACCCGCGAGAGCAGCGGCAAGCTGCTGATCATCGGCGGCGCCGGCGGGGTCGGCTCCATCGCCATCCAGCTGGCCCGCCAGCTCACCGGCATGGAGGTGATCGCCACCGCCTCGCGCCCCGAGACCCGGGCCTGGTGCCTGCAGATGGGGGCCCACCAGGTGGTGAGCCATCACCAGTTGCAGGAGGAGCTCACTGCCCTTGGCATCACTCAGGTGGATGCCATCTTCTGCACCAATGCCACCGAGCAGCACTGGGATGCCATGGCCAGCCTCATCAGCCCGTTCGGCCATATCTGCACCATCGCCGAATCGAGCGTGCCCTGGGACCTCTCCCTGCTCAAGAGCAAGAGCGTCACCTTCAGCCAGGAGTTCATGTTCACCCGCTCCCTGTTCCAGACCCCGGACATGATCGAGCAGCACAACCTGCTGGGGCTGGTCGCCGCCCTGGCGGATCAGGGCGTGGTCAAGACCACCCTCAGCAAGGTGGTGGCCGAGCTCACCCCGAGTACCCTGGCTCAGGCCCATGCCGAGGTGGAAGCCGGCCGCATGGTGGGCAAACTGGTGATCGACATGAGCCAGTTCGGAAACTAATCCCTTATAGGTAAAAACTGCACCATCATGGGGTGAACTCACCAGTGACAAGCCCCATCACAGCACAGCTCACCTCAGGCAACAGACAGTCACCACGCAGCATCACCATAAAAAGAGCCAAAAAAAGGGGCCATCCCGCCGGGATGGCCCTAAATACCTGAACGTTGGGGTAACAATCACACACATATCCTTATGCAGGACCTCCGTATCTTTGCAGCTAGTGTGCCAATCCCGCCCGCCTCCCCGCTTACTTGCCACATTGCCCCCTGCCACCGGGGTATGCAGCCCCCGGCCACTCTGCGGGCAAAAAAAAAACCACCCGAAGGTGGCTGAAAAAGATGACGGAACTTTCCTAGAGCAAAGCATTCAGCGGGAACAGGTTGCTTCCCGTCACCCAATGAGGAATACATTAACCGTGCCAACTCGGCAAAGTCCGTATCCTCCACCACACTGCATGGGCAAACCACGACAGCACACGCCCATGATGATAGAATCCCGCGGTTTCACATTTATGAAGAGTCGACGCCATGCCCTGGATACAAATTCGAATCAACGCCACTGCCAAGACCGCAGACAAGGTGAGCAACATGCTGCTGGGGCGTGGTGCCCAGGCGGTGACCTTTATGGATGCCAAGGATGTGCCCGTCTATGAACCCATGCCGGGTGAAACCCCGCTGTGGGGCGAGACCGAAGTGATGGGGCTGTTCGACGCCGAAACCGATCCGGCACCCACCATCGCCTTCTTCCAGCAGATCTTCGGTGAAGACGTGGGCTACAAGGTGGAGCAGCTGGAAGACAAGGACTGGGTGCGCGAGTGGATGGATCACTTCCACCCCATGCAATTCGGCGAGCGCCTGTGGATCTGCCCGAGCTGGCGCGACGTGCCAAACCCCGATGCGGTCAACGTCATGCTGGATCCGGGTCTGGCCTTCGGTACCGGTACCCACCCCACCACGGCGCTCTGCCTGCAGTGGCTGGACGGGCTGGATCTGGCCGGTAAAACCGTGGTCGACTTTGGTTGCGGCTCCGGCATCCTCGGTATCGCCGCCCTGAAGCTGGGGGCGGCCCGGGTCATCGGCATCGACATCGATCCGCAGGCCATCCAGGCCAGCCGTGACAACGCCGAGCGCAATGGCGTCGCCGATCAGATCGAGCTCTACCTGCCGGCGGATCAGCCGCAAGATGTCGAAGCGGACGTGGTGGTCGCCAACATCCTGGCCGGCCCGCTGCGCGAACTGGCGCCGCTTATCGCCGGCCACGGCAAAGCGGGCAGCCTGATGGCCCTCTCCGGCGTGCTGGAAAGCCAGGCACCGGAGCTGGAAACCATCTACGGCCAGTGGTTCGAGATGGACCCGACCGCCGTGAAAGAGGAGTGGTGCCGTCTCTCCGGCCGCAAACTCGGCTAAGTCATCGACACAAAGCTGCCAACGCGGCTCCCACATGGGAGCCCCGTCTGTTTTCAACCCACTGGCAGCCACCTCTCTGGTGCTGTTGCCCAGCGCATCCATACCCGCACTGCAATCAGTGCTCATTTGACCACACAGCTCACCCCGTTTCCGGTAGGATAGGTCGCCAGTCCCCCTTGCGACACGGAGTGCTTATGCGGATTGCCATACTGGATGACTATCAGGATCAGGTACGTCATCTGCCCTGCTTTACCCGCCTGGCGGGCCACGACGTCACCATCCTCACCCAAAGCGAACCTGACCCCGAGCGCCTTGCCGCCAAGCTGGCAGGGGTGGAGGCGCTGGTGCTGATCCGCGAGCGCACCCGCATCGACGAGGCGTTGCTGCGCAGACTCCCCTCCCTTCGGTTCATTAGTCAGACCGGCAAGATCAGCCAGCATATCGATCCCCTCCTGTGTCAGCGCCACGGGGTGGCCGTCGCCGAAGGCATCGGTAGCCCGGTGGCGCCCGCCGAGCTCTGCTGGGCGCTCATCATGGCCGCCTCCCGCCACCTCCCGGCCTATTGTCATGCCCTCGCCCAGGGACAGTGGCAGCAATCCGGCACACTGGGGCTGGGCCGTACCTTGCAGGGGCTGACACTCGGCATCTGGGGCTACGGCAAGATTGGCAGACTGGTGGCCGGTTACGGCCGGGCCTTTGGCATGTCGGTGCTGATCTGGGGCAGCGAGGGCTCCCGCCAGCAGGCCGAGCGGGATGGCCATGCCAGCGCCTCCGACAAGGAGGCCTTCTTTCGTGACGCCGACATCCTCTCTTTGCATCTGCGCCTGCACGAGGCAACCCGTGGCTGTGTGACCCGCACCGATCTCGCGCGGATGAAGGCCGACTCCCTGCTGGTCAACGTCAGTCGGGCGGAGCTTCTCGAGCCGGGCGCCCTTTATGCTGAACTCGCCGCCAACCCCACCCGGCGCGCAGCACTCGACGTGTTCGATGCAGAGCCGGCCACGGCGCAAAGCGAGCCTTTACTACGCCTGCCCAATGTGCTGGCCACGCCCCATCTCGGCTATGTGGAGTGCAACAGCTACCAGCTCTACTTTCAGGTCGCCTTTGACAACCTGATTGCCTTTGCCGAGGGCAGGCCGACCAATCTGGTGCTGCCCGTAGCGGGCCGCTGATCACGGTTATCCGGCGGCCGGACCGCTAACATATGAACCCCATGCGCCACCAAGGCACGCCACAGGAGCAGCCATGACCGAGTACGACAAGATGATCGCCAGCCAGCCTTACAACTGCATGGCACCGGAACTGGATCTGTTGCGCCGGGAGACGGCCCGCCTGTACCGCCGCTTCAATCGCAGCGACGAGGAGGATGAACAGCTGGCGCTGCTGCAGCAGATCGTCGGCGAGCTGGCCCAGGGTGCCTTCATCTGCCCGCCCCTCTACTGCACCTATGGCCGCCACATCCACCTTGGCGAGCGCAGCTACATCAACATGGGGGCCACCCTGCTGGACAACGCCCCCATTCGCATCGGCGCCGAGGTGATGATTGGGCCGAACGTGCAGATCTACACCGCCGCCCACGCGCTGGACGCCGATGAACGGATCCAGGGAGTCGAGACCGCGCTGCCGGTCACCATTGAAGACAGGGTCTGGATTGGCGGCGGCGCCATCCTGTTGCCCGGTGTCACCATAGGGCGGGAAGCTGTCGTGGGCGCTGGGGCCGTGGTCACCAAAGATGTGCCGGCCGGCGCCAGGGTGGTGGGCAACCCGACCCGGCTTTTGCCAGTCAAAGACTAAGCAGAGGGCCCGAGGCTCGCTCAGGCGCTCTCCAGCAAGCGGTCGATGCAGTGCACCACCTGCATGCTGGCGTTTTCCATGGTCTTGAGCTGCTCGACCATCCCTTTGATATCCCCCTGCTCGCGCGCGTGCAGGGCGGCCTTGCCGCTCTCGTGGACCCGTTTGTGGGGCCCGTCCAGTTCACGAAAGCCCGGCTTGTGGGCGAAGAGCTCGGCCCCCTGCCCTTCGAAATACCATTTACCCAGCCTGCACTGAGCATGGTCGCTCACCGACTCGTGAAAATGCTGCTGATCGATGAGCCGATAGATGGTGTTTTTCCAGACGGCGTGATCCAGCTTGGTGGTATTGAGGAAGGAGGTGGTGGCCGCGCTGTGGATCACCTGCTGCATCCGGCCAGATTGTGCCAACACCTGGGTCACCACCACATCGATCTGGGAGGAGGAGGTCGCCACTTCGGCGGCACTGGCCTGGTTGTCATCGATGATGGACTTGATCTCCTGTGCCTGGGCCACTATCTGCCTGACCAGCACCTCGATCTGGCTGCTGGCCTCATGGGCCTTGCTCGCCAACTGACGCACCTCATCGGCGACCACGGCGAACCCTCGACCAGCTTCACCAGCCCTGGCCGCCTCGATGGCCGCATTGAGTGCCAGCAAGTTGGTCTGCTCCGAAATCCCCTGGATGGCGGTCACAAACTGGTTGATGGCGGATGTGCTGGCATCGAGCTGGTGGACGGCCGTGAGACTGCGAACAGCCTCATCCGTGATGGCATGGGCACGATTGGAAAGACGGGTGATGGCGCCCCTGGTCTGGGCAAAGAGCTGATCCAGCTCGCAGAGTGCTCCCTTTTCCGCCATCAGGTGCTCGGCACTGCCGGCCAGTGCTTCCCGCACGCTCTGCAACATCTCTCCCCCCTGGTTCTGGCAGGAGATCACCTGATTGAAGAGATCGCCATGCTCCCGACTGGTGCGCTGCATGTGCTCGTACTCACCGATGGTGGCTCGCAATTCGGCCAGCTCGCTCTGGTGCTGCTGCTCTTTGAGAAGCAACGCCTCCCTAAGCTGTTGATTCTCTTTTTCAAGCTTGCGGTTGAACCACATATGGCCTCCGGATGGCATAGGTGCGGGCAGTCGATGTCAAAGGGAAACCTCTGGCTCTCTTGTCTCTGTCGATGCTGGCGGATCCCGGGCCGGATTTCACCTGTAAATGCAGGATCTTTGATCCTGATCCTGATTCCAATCGAGGCCACACGCATGACTGTGCAAAAGATCGCCGCAAAGAGGCAGGGTGAGGTAGATAAGAGGAAGAGGAAAAAGAACGCGGAAATACCGGCCCTACAAAAAATGAAGCCCAATGTCATCAAGACGTTGGGCTGTAAAAAGGTGCTACGGAATTGCGACTCTCATCGCAGAAAATTAGAAGGGGTCACCTTCTAAACTGGCACAGGGATATTAACGAGGCGCAAACGTTTTACATAGCGTAATAAACCAGGATTGAGAACGGCATCTCACTATTTAAAAAATTCCCTGCCAGCCACGGCCGCCCTCTTGGCAATCTTCCAAATATCAGTACAGCCTGTCACCAGAAACAAAAAAGCCCTGACAAGTCAGGGCCTTGCCGGTAATGAGGCAGACTAGAAGCGGCGCACGAACTCGCTCACCGGCAGCTCGCGCAGCTTGCGGGCCTCCAGCATGGGGGTACCGAGGTAGAGGAAGCCCACCAGCTGATCCTCCGGTGCCAGTCCCAACCCTTCATTGATCTGCTCGTCGAAAATGAACCAGCCGGAGCGCCAGATGCCGTTGAAGCCTTGGGCCTGGGCCGCCATCTGCATCGCCATCAGGGCGCAGCCGGCGGAGAGCTCCTGCTCCAGCCGCGGCACCTTGGGATGCTCCTGATAGCGGGTTGCCACCGCGATCAGCAGCGGTGCGCGCAGCGGGGCCTCCTGACACTTTTTGATGCTCTCCTCATCCTCGCCGCGGCTGCGAGCGGCCTGTGCCAGCAGGGTACCGAGCCGTTCGCGACCCTCCCCTTCGAACAGGATGAACTGCCAGGGGGTCAGGGTGCCATGATCCGGCGCCCGCAGCCCGGCCTTGAGGATATTGTCGAGTACCTCGCCGCTCGGGGCGGGCTCGGCCAGGCGACCACAGGAGTGACGATTCAGTAACAGGTGGAGGGCATCCATGGGCAGTTCCTTGTCAGGGGCTATGATGGCGCTACCTTAGCACAGCACCGGATGAAGAAAACCCCTGAGCATCAGGGGTTTGTCGCAATACGTGGCGGCCCGTCGACTAGATGACCGCAGCCAGTTCGGCCCCCTGGCGGATGGCACGCTTGGCGTCCAGCTCGGCGGCCACGTCGGCGCCGCCGATAATGTGTACCGGCTTGCCCGCCGCCTGCAGACCGGCCTGCAGCTCCTTGAGCGGCTCCTGGCCGGCACAGATGATCACCTGATCCACCGGCAGACACTGCTGCTGTTCGCCCACCTGAATGTGAAGCCCCTCGTCGTCGATGCGCAGATACTGCACGCCGGAGAGCATCTCCACCTTGCGGTTCTTGAGCACGGTGCGGTGGATCCAGCCGGTGGTCTTGCCAAGGCCGTCCCCCACCTTGCTCTCCTTGCGCTGCAGCAGCCAGACCTGGCGCTCGGGGGCGTCGATCACCGGGGCCATCAGGCCGCCGCGCTCGCCGAGCTGCTTGTCGATGCCCCACTCCTTGAGCCAGTGATCGCGACTGCGATCCCCCTTGCCCTCTACCAGGTATTCCGCCACGTCAAAGCCGATGCCGCCGGCACCGATCACCGCCACCTTCTCGCCCACCGGCTTGTGATCCCGCAAGACATCGAGGTAGCTCATCACCTTGGCATGCTCGATGCCCGGAATGTTGGGGGTGCGCGGGCGGATGCCAGTGGCGAGGATCACCTCGTCAAAACCGCCGCCCAAGAGGCTCTCGGCACTCTGGCGCTGGCCCAGATAGAGCTCGACGCCGCACTTCTCCAGCCGCTTGGCAAAGTAGCGCAGGGTTTCGTGAAACTCCTCCTTGCCCGGGATCTGCTTGGCAAAGTTGAACTGGCCGCCGATTTCGCTCGCCTGATCGAACAGGCTCACCTGATGGCCACGCTCGGCGGCGTAGCAGGCAAACGCCAGCCCGGCGGGACCAGCGCCCACCACCGCCAGCTTCTTGGGTTGGGGCACCCGACCAAACGTCAACTCAGTCTCGAAGCAGGCACGCGGGTTGACCAGGCAGGAGGCCCGCTTCTGCTTGAAGACATGGTCAAGGCAGGCCTGGTTGCAGGCGATGCAGGTGTTGATCTCGTCCGCCCGGTTCTCGGCGGCCTTGATGACAAATTCGGGGTCGGCCAGGAAGGGGCGCGCCATGGAGACCATGTCCGCCTCGCCGCCCGCCAGAATGCGCTCGGCCACCTCGGGGGTGTTGATGCGGTTGGTGGTGATAAGCGGCACACTCAGATGTTTCTTGAGCTCCGCCGTCACCCAGCTGAAGGCGCCGCGCGGCACGCTGGTGGCGATGGTGGGAATGCGCGCCTCGTGCCAGCCGATGCCGGTATTGATGAGGGTGACCCCCACCTGCTCCAGCGCCTTACCAAGGGCGATCACTTCCTCAAGGGAGGAGCCCTGCTCCACCAGATCCAGCATGGAGAGGCGGAAGATGATGATGAAATCCGGCCCGACCCGCTCGCGGATGGCGCGGACAATCTCCACCGGGAAGCGCATGCGGTTTTCGCTGCTGCCACCCCAGCCATCGGTGCGCTTGTTGGTGCGCTCGCAGATGAACTGGTTGATGAGATAGCCTTCCGAGCCCATCACCTCGACCCCGTCGTAGCCCGCGCTCCTGGCCAGTTGCGCGGTGGCGGCGAAGTCGCGGATGGTGCCGCGGATCTGGCGCTCGCTCATGGCGCGCGGCTTAAACGGAGAGATGGGGGCCTTGAGGGCGCTCGGCGCCAGGCTGAACGGATGATAGGCGTAGCGGCCGGCATGGAGGATCTGCAGTGCTATCTTGCCCCCCTCCTGATGCACCGCACTGGTCACCTTCTTGTGCTTGGCCACCTGCCAGGGAAAGCTCAGCTGGGAACCGTGGGGCACCAGCCGGCCACGCAGATTGGGGGCGATGCCGCCGGTCACGATGAGGCCGACCCCGCCCCGGGCTCGCTCGCCATAGAAGGCGGCCAGCTTGTCAAAGCCCCCCTTCTCCTCTTCGAGGCCGGTGTGCATGGATCCCATCAACACGCGGTTGCGCAGCTGGGTAAAGCCGAGATCGAGGGGGGTCAGCAGGGTCGGGTAACGGCTCATCATGAACTCCTTGTCGGGGCCGGGCTGGATGGCACCACGCCCATTCCCCGCCGCCCGGACTCAAGCCCGAGACACGGCGGCAGGATGGGTGGGCAGCTCACAGGGCCTCCAGTTAATTTTTTGTTATCAAACCGAGGCTAGAGTAAAGAATCGAAAATGCTTTTTCAAACAAATGTTTGGACAATTTTTCGGCGAACAGACGTGTTCCGAACAACCGGGCTCCGATCCTGTCCAAGCGGAAATGGCATTTCACCGGCCAACTGGTTAATAATGGCGCTTCCCTCCCCATTAACAGGGCGATAACGCGACTATGTCTATTTTCAAAGGTCTGGGTTGGCTGTTTCGCAGCCTGTGGCGCCTGCTCAATTTCACCCGGCTGATGCTGGTCAATCTGCTGTTTCTCGTCGTGGTCTTGATCATCGTCTTCAGCGTCAGCCAGAAAGAGGCGCCCAGCGCCCCCATCGAAGGGGCCCTCACCCTCAATCTCTCCGGCGTGCTGGTGGAACAGCGCTCGCAGACCGATCCCACGGTGCAGCTGCTGCGCCAGGTGGACAACAGCGACGAGCTGCCCAGCGAGATCGTCCTCTCCGATCTGCTGTGGGCCATCAAAAGCGCCAAGGATGACGATCGCATCAAGGCGCTGGTGATCAAGCCCCAGGGGCTGCAGGGCACCAGCTTCTCCAAACTGCAGGAGGTGGCGAGCGCCATCGATGCATTCAAGGAGAGCGGCAAGCCGGTCATCGCCATGGCCGACTTCTACACCCAGGGCCAATATCTGCTGGCCGCCCACGCCGATCACGTGCTGCTCAACCAGAGCGGCGCCGTGGTGATCGAGGGGCTTGGCGTCTACCAGACCTACTACAAGTCGGCGCTGGAGAAGCTCAACATCACCCCGCACGTGTTCAAGGTCGGCACCTACAAATCCTTCGTCGAACCCTACACCCGTGACGAGATGTCCCCCGAGAGCAAGGAGGCGAACCAGCGCTGGCTGGATCAGCTGTGGCAATCCTATGTGGCCGACGTGGCCGAGCAGCGGGAGATCGAACCGGACGCCGTGGCACCGGGCAAGGATCGCTTCCTCGAGCTGCTGCGCAAGGCCGGCGGCAACGCCGCCAACTACGCCCTCGACAACGGTCTGGTGGACCAGCTGGCGACCCGCGACGAGATGACCCAGGCGGTGATCAAGGAAGTGGGCGAGAGCGATGACCACGGCTGGAAGGGGGTGGGCCTCAAGGAGTATCTGGCCGCCATTCCGAGCCAGTATCCCCAGAGCGGCAAGGATGAGGTGGGCCTCATCGTCGCCAGCGGCGCCATCATGGATGGCGTCCAGCCAGCCGGCACCATCGGTGGCGACAGCCTCGCCGACCTGCTGGCCGATGCCCGCCGCGACGACAAGGTGAAAGCCCTGGTGCTGCGGGTCGACAGCCCGGGCGGCAGCGCCTTCGCCGCCGAGCAGATCCGCGCCGAACTGCTGGCCCTCAAGCAGGCTGGCAAGCCGGTAGTGATCTCCATGGGCAGCTACGCCGCCTCCGGTGGCTACTGGATCTCCGCCGATGCGGACAAGATCTTCGCCTCCCCCACCACCCTCACCGGCTCCATCGGGGTGTTCGGCATGTTCGCCACCATCGACAAGGCGCTCTCCCAGTACGGGGTACACACCGACGGCGTCGGCACCACCGACTATGTCGGCGTCGGCCTGACCCGGGCCCTGCCGGAACACGTCGGCCAGGCGATCCAGCTGAGCGTGGAAGACACCTACCAGCGTTTCGTCGGTCTGGTGAGCAAGGGCCGTGGCCTGAGCCCGGAAGAGACCGAGAAAGCGGCCGAAGGCCGGGTCTGGACCGGTCAGGATGCCAAGGCGCTGGGACTGGTGGACGAGTTTGGCGATCAGGAGGCGGCCATCAAGGCGGCGGCCGAGCTGGCCAACCTCAAGGAGTGGCAGGTCACCCCCATCGAGCAGGAGGAGTCGGCCAAAGACAAGTTCCTGCGCCAGCTGTTCGACAGCAGCGCCCAAGTGCTGGCTTCCCACCTGCAGAGCTGGTTGCCGGCCGGGCTTGGCAAGGCACTGGTGGAGGTAAACCGCAGCCTGGACCCGCTGACCCGCTTCAACGATCCGCAGGGCACCTATGCCCTCTGCCCGGTCTGTACGCTCTGATCGGCAGCAAACGAAAAAAAACCGCCTTGGGGCGGTTTTTTTTATGGCGTGCGGGTTGCGTTCAGCCCAGCAGGCCGGCGCCGTGCCAGTGGTGCAACTCAGCCAGCACCCGCGTCTCTCGCACCGTCCACTGCGGACAGGGGCCTGCCAGCTGGGTCTTGTTGGTCTGCAGCGCCTCGGCCAGTTCGAACCAGCCAGGGGTGAAACCGAGCCTTATCTCGTAGGGCTGGGGCTGCGGTTCACACCACTCCTCCCCCACCTGACAGAGGTAGTAGAAGGAGCGGATGCAGTAGGCGTCGTAGTCAGCCTCGCGGGCCGGCCGGTATTCCCGCGTCTCGCCGAGCAGGGCACCGACCGCCACCAGCTCGGCGCCGCACTCTTCGCGCAGCTCGCGCGCGAGGGCCGTGCGGTGACACTCCCCGTGCTCGATGCCGCCACCGGGAAACATCAGATCGCCGTTGACCTGGGAGTGCACCAGCAGCAGTTGATCGCCGCGCAGCACGACGGCCCTGACGGTGACCCGCTCCAGCTGGCGGCCATCTGTGTTGACCCGGCCGTGGGTGAGCCGGATGTCGAAGGGATGCGGCCAGTCGCTGGCCAGAGATTCAATATGATTCATCAGAGTTCAGGGACGATAGATCCCGCTTTTCAGTTGTTCGACCAGGGTGGCGGCCTGGCTGTCCAGGCTCTCCTGCTCTTGCTTGCTCAGGGAGTGATAGAGGCTGAAACGGGTGGCCGACACCTCGGCGGCATTCTGGAACGACTCGCTCACCTTGCCCCACAGATAGGCCTGCCCGTACTGCTTCTGGCCCATGTAGAGGGTGCTGAGGGAGGTGAGGATCCGGCCATTGACCTGATCCCCTTCCCGGTAGAGGGAGAGGGCGTGCTGCATCAGCGCGATGGCCTTTTGCGGCTCGCTCTTGGCATAGATGCCGCCGAGTGCCAGTTGCAGCTCGGGCTCCTCCAGCACGGGTTGCCCCTCCAGCGCCAGAAACTGCTGGCGAGCCAGCTCGTTGGTGTTGTTGGTCCAGTGCCAGAGCAGCAGGTAGGGATCTGTGGCGTTGCGGGTGGCGGCATCGAGCTGGGCCAGCTGTTCGCCGGCCGCCAGCATCCCCTCCACCCGCGGGCTCTTCTGCTCGCGGGCCCGCTTGTACTCGATGTTGGTGGAACGTTCAGCGCATTTGAGATAACGCTCCAGGCTGCGCATCAACTCATACTGGTGCCGCTCTGTTCCCTCCGCCTGCAGGTAATAGCGGGCCCGGATGATGTCGCTGCGTTCGTAACGACACCAGCCGTCGTCCACCAGATCCTCACAGAGGGCCGGGTAATTGGCACAGATGTTGTGGATCCTGTCATCGTCACAGGCGGTGAGCAGCAGGCTACAACAGAGGCCAAACAACAGGGAACGAGCTGGAAAAGGGGTCATGGTTCATATCTTGTTGGTAACAATTGCAGCCTGCCATGGCCACCCTTGGCTAGCAAACGGATTACATATCCATTACAATGCGCGCGCCGTATAAGGCCGCGACTGCAGAATAATATAACGAAATATACACCCCTACACTGATCTGCATTCGACGAATTTCTATTTGCCCCAACAACGTGAAATAAAGGATCTGGTTAATGACCCACGAGCACTATCTGCAGGCGTGGCAGGAGAGCCAGGAGCTCGCCGAAGCCATGCAACCCTTGATCGGTCGACTCTACCGCCAGCAGGGGATCGAGATCACCCTCTACGGCCGCCCGCTGCAAAACGCCTCCACCATCGATATCCTCAAGGCCCACCGGGTCGTTCGCCGCCACCAGGGAGCACCCCTCCCGATCCAACAGAGCTTTCCCCTGCTGCAAGCCATCCTGGCCCTGAACCCGACCGCCGCCGAGATCGATCTGGGCAAGCTGGCCGTGGGTTACTGGCAGGATCACCAGGATGAAGCCGGCATCGACGACTACCTGCGTGCCAAGCTGGCACCGGCCCTGGGTCGCGGCGTGCCGGCCCCCACCGACGTGGTGTTGTACGGCTTTGGCCGCATCGGCCGCCTGCTGGCCCGGCTGCTGATCGAGCGCACCGGCGCCGCCAACTCCCTGCGACTGCGCGCCATCGTGGTACGCGGTGGTCGTGACGGGGATCTGGAGAAACGCGCCAGCCTGCTGCGCCGCGACTCGGTGCACGGCCCCTTCAACGGCTCCATCGAAGTGGATGTGGAACGCAGTGCCATCATCGCCAACGGCACCTTCATCCAGGTTATCTACGCAAACAGCCCGGCCGACATCGACTACACCGCCTACGGCATTCACGATGCGCTGATCGTCGACAACACAGGGGTCTGGCGCGACGAGGCGGGGCTGTCTGAACATCTCAAGGCGCGCGGCGCCGCCCGGGTGCTGCTGACTGCTCCCGGCAAGGGGGAGATGAAGAACGTGGTGTTCGGGGTCAACCACGAGGTGATAGGGCCCGATGACAAGATCATCTCCGCCGCCTCCTGCACCACCAACGCCATCACTCCGGTGCTCAAGGTGATGCAGGACAAGTACGGCATCCGCCACGGCCACGTGGAGACGGTCCACTCCTACACCAACGACCAGAACCTCATCGACAACTATCACAAGGGCGAGCGCCGCGGTCGCAGCGCGGCCCTCAACATGGTGATGACCAGCACCGGCGCCGCCAAGGCGGTGGCCAAGGCGCTGCCCGAGCTCAAGGGCAAGCTGACCGGTAACGCCATCCGGGTGCCCACCCCCAACGTATCGCTGGCCATCATCAACCTGTCGCTGGAACAGACCACCGATCGGGAGAGCCTCAACGCCTATCTGCAGCAGATGGCGCTGAGCTCCGCCCTGCATCGCCAGATCGACTTCAGTGCCAGCACCGAGCTGGTCTCCTCCGACATGGTGGGCTCGCGTTTTGCGGGTATCGTCGACTCCCAGGCCACCATCGCCGAGGGGGATCACTGCGTGCTCTACGTATGGTATGACAACGAGTTCGGGTACAGTTGTCAGGTAGTGCGGGTGATGGAGCAGATGGCTGGCGCAGTCCGCCAGGATCTGCCGGCCTGACCCCGATTCGTCATGGCTCAATGTGCAAGGAGAAGGCCGGATGTCGTTTCAACAAGGTGAGTTTCTACAAGCAATCAGGCAGATGCCCGCAGAGGTGTACGAGCGCCTCAAGACGGCGGTCGAGCTCGGCAAGTGGCCCGATGGCAAGCCGCTCACCGACGAGCAGAAGGCCACTTCCCTGCAGGCGGTGATGGCCTGGCAGGCGATGCACCTCGACAACCCCGAGCACATGAACATCGGCCGTGACGGCGAGATCGTGATGAAGAGCAAGAGCGAGCTCAAGCGTCAGTATCGCGACGAGGAAGAGATAGTGCGGGTCGACCTCAACCACTGAGTCTGACCCACCCGTCACAACTAAAGAGGGGAGCCAATATGGCTCCCCTCTTTTTTCCTATCTATGCAGGGTGACTCATCCCCCTCATCCCCGACCCCTCTCCCGCCAGGGGAGAAGGGAGCAGGCTCGCACCTGCGAACAGTAAGCGGGCCACCTGCCGGCGATCTTCATGACAAACCTCGCCACCTCGATCTATCCCCTCTCCCGCCGGGAGAGGGTTAGGGTGAGGGGGAAACCAGTCAGGGGGTCAGCTCACCGCGCAGGGACTGCTGCATCAGCTCGCGGATGCGCGGCGCCGGCAGATCCTGGCTCAGCAGGAAGTGCAGCTTGGTCAGCGCCGCCTCGGCGGTCATGTCGAAGCCAGAGATGACCCCGGCCCGCGACAGGGCGTTACCGGTGGCATAGCCGCCCATGTTGACCTTGCCGTGCAAACACTGGCTCAGGTTGACGATGATGACGCCGCGGGCCGAGGCCTCGGAGAGCAGCGCCAGCATGGCCGGATTCTGCGGCGCATTGCCCACCCCGAAGGAGAGCAGGATCAGCGCTCGCACCGGCTGCTGCAGGATGTTGGCGATCACCTCGGCCGAGATGCCGGGGTAGAGGGTCACCACGCCGATGGGCTGGGGGGTGATGTCGTGCAGCACCAGCGGCCGCTCGGACGGCACGCCCAGCTCGCCCGCTTCCAGCGAGATGGCGATGCCGGCGTTGAGCAACGGCGGGTAGTTGGGCGAATCGAAGGCGTGAAAGCCGTCGGCGTGCACCTTCTTGCTGCGGTTGCCGCGATAGAGCTGGTTGTTGAAGAACAGTGTCACCTCGTGGATCGGGTAGTTGGCCGCGATGTAGAGGGCGTTGAGCAGGTTCTGCTGACCGTCGGAGCGCAGCTCAGCGAGCGGGATCTGGGAGCCGGTGATGATCACCGGCTTGTGCAGATCTTCGAGCATGAAGGAGAGCGCCGAGGCGGTGAATGACATGGTGTCGGTGCCGTGCAGAATGACGAAACCGTCGTACTTGTCGTAGTTGTCACGAATATCCTCGGCGATGCGCTGCCAGTCCGCCGGCGTCATGTCGGAAGAGTCGATGAGGGGTGCATACTCGTGAATATGGTAATCCGGCATCTCGGGGCGATGGAACTCGGGCATCCGCGCCAGACAGTCTTCCATGAAGCCCGCCATCGGCACATAACCGTGGTCGGAACGCTGCATCCCTATGGTGCCGCCTGTGTAGGCGATGTAGATGGACTTCTTCACACCCTCTCCTCTTTGATGGGCACAACACCCGCGAATCGTGGCTCACACGGGGCGAAACGGCGGCATCGACTGCCCGCCGTATTTGCCATGGGCCGAAAGCCCGCCCATGATAGCGCGCCGGGCCGCCGGCTCACATCCCACCAGTGCCGTCCGGCGGGCCAAAAACCGCCGAATTATAGGGACTGGCGCCCCAAATGACAGCCGGGAAATGGCCTGCGGCCGGTATTAAACGGCGACTAACCCAATAGTGTTAAATGTCACAAGATACATCAAGAGTGACCATTTATCTGACAAATGTGGATATAAGTGGTGCTTTTTGCTACTATCCGCTCGATTTTTCATAAATCTCATCTGGAAGCCTGACCTGTTCAGGCCCGCACTGGTCCCATTTTTACGTGGGGCGGGGGCATGTCGCCCCTTCTTTGTTGGCACCTGAGCCACACTGTTTTTATCCCGGCTGAATCTGTGAGTCTGCATCAACGAAAGACACAGCCAATCAACATGGGAGTACTGAATGCTACAACTTGATTCCTACGCCACCCTGGTCGCAGCCACCCTGGTGTTGCTGCTCGGTCGTTTGCTGGTGACCCGAGTCGGGCTGCTGCGAACCTTCAACATCCCCAAGCCGGTTGCCGGCGGCCTGGTGGTCGCTCTGGTGCTGCTGCTGCTGCGCTCCACCCTGCAGATGGAGCTGCAGTTCGATACCAGCCTGCAAACCCCGCTGATGCTGGCGTTCTTCGCCTCCATCGGTCTCTCCGCCGATCTCGCCAGCCTCAAGCGCGGCGGCAAGGCGGTGCTCACCTTCCTGCTGGTGGTCACCGGTCTGCTGCTGGTGCAAAACAGCCTGGGCGTGGGTCTGGCGACCCTGCTCGGTCTGGATCCCCACATGGGACTGCTGGCAGGTTCCATCACCCTCTCCGGCGGCCACGGTACCGGAGCGGCCTGGGGTGCCACCTTCACCGAGAAGTACGGGGTGCAATCCGCCGCCGAACTGGCCATCGCCTGTGCCACCTTCGGCCTGGTGCTGGGCGGCCTCATCGGTGGTCCGGTCGCCCGCTATCTGGTGAAAAAGGTGAAAGTACCCGGCGAGGAGCACAACCGGGATGACGCGCCGCAAGGCTTCGAGATGCCGGACATGGAGCGCCCGCTCACCACCTTCAGCCTGATCGAGACCCTGGCACTGATCGCCATCAGCCTGAAAGGGGGCGAGATGCTCTCTGCCTACCTCAAGGGCGGCGCCTTCGAGCTGCCGGTGTTCGTCTGCGTGCTGTTCGTCGGCGTGCTGCTGCGCAACGTGCTGACCCTGCTGAACTGGCACGAGGTGAGCGACCGCGAAGTCTCCCTGCTCGGCAACGTCAGCCTGTCGCTGTTCCTGGCGATGGCGCTGATGAGCCTGCGACTGTGGGATCTGGCCAACCTGGCGCTGCCCATCTTCGTCCTGCTGGCGGCCCAGACCGTGGCCATGGCGCTCTACGCCATCTTCGTCACCTTCCGGGTGATGGGCAGCAACTACGATGCGGCCGTGCTGGCGGCGGGCCACTGCGGTTTTGGTCTGGGGGCCACCCCCACTGCCATTGCCAACATGCAGGCCATCACCCAGCGCTTCGGCCCCTCCCACCTGGCGTTTCTGGTGGTGCCCATGGTGGGCGCCTTCTTCATCGACATCATCAACGCCATGGTGATCAAGCTGTTCCTGGCACTGCCCTTCCTGTAATTCCTTTCCCGTCAGACGTCTATGAACAGAGCCCACCCCTTGGTGGGCTCTGCCTTTTCTGCTCGCCAGCGGCACTACACCCCACCCTTCATGGCTGCCCGCGGCGAGGCACATAAACAAAAAGCCCCGCACTCGGCAGAGGGCGGGGCTTTGTCATGGCGGCCGTGCTCGCCGCGTTTCAGAACTTACAGGATAAAGGTCGAGACCTGCTGGTTCAGGTCGGTGGCCCGGCCTTTGAGGCTCTCGGCCTGATCCAGATCGCGCATGGCGGCGGCGGTGATCTCGTCACTCACGTCCTTGATGGCGGTGGTGTTCTGGGTGATCTCGCCGGTCACCTGGGTCTGCTCCTCGGCGGCGGTGGCGATCTGACCCGCCATGTCGGAGATGAGCGACACCGCCTGGGTGATCTCTTCGAGCGCGGCGGCGGCGGCATCGGCGTCTTTCACGCTGTTGTCCGCCAGCCCCTGGCTGGTCTGCATCAGGCTCACCGCACGGGCCGTGGTCTGCTGCAGGGTCTCGATGGTGGACTGGATCTCCTGGGTGGAGTCCTGGGTACGGCGCGACAGCACCCGCACCTCGTCCGCCACCACCGCGAAACCGCGACCCTGTTCACCGGCGCGGGCCGCTTCGATGGCCGCGTTCAGCGCCAGCAGGTTGGTCTGCTCGGCGATGCCCTGAATGGTGGAGAGGATGCCGGAGATAGCCTGGGCGTGGCGGCTCAGCTCGCCGATCACCTCGGTCGCCTGCCCCACTTCCTCGGCCAGACCATTGATGGACTGACGGGTCTGGTTCACCAGCATCTTGCCCTGCTCACTGCTCTGGGCGGATTGCTGGGCTGCGGCGGCGGTGTTCTCGGCGTTGCCGGCGATCTCCATGGTGGCGCTCGCCATCTCGGTGACGGCGGTGGCGACCATGGTCACCTCCTGCTGCTGGCGCTGCAGCTCGTCCACGGCGGCCTGGTTGGTCACCAGACTGCGCTCGGCATCGGCGTTCAGCTCGTTGGCCAGCTTGCGGATATTGCCGATCAGCTGATGCTGGCTGCCGACGAAGCGGTTGAAGCTGTTGGCCAGCTGACCCACTTCGTCGTTGGTGTCGATCTTGATGCGCTGGGTCAGATCGCCGTTACCGTCGGCAATGCGCGCCAGGGCCTGGGAGACCTTGCTGAGCGGGCCGAGCAGCATGCTGACCAGCCAGGAGATGGCGAGGATGCTGCCCACCAGCACCAGCAGGGCCAGGCCGAGCTGGGTCATCAGCAGGGAAGAGAGCGGCGCCTCCAGGGTCTCCTTGTCCAGTACCAGTACCAGCTCCCAGTCGGTATTGGGGATGTCCACCGCCCACAGCAGCTTGTCGCGCCCTTCGTTGTCGAAGTAGGCCGGCACCAGGCTGTTGCTGGTCTTGCTCTGCTCGATCAGGGCATTGGTCAGATCGTTGTCGATCTCGGTGGCCGGTTTCATCGCCTTGGCGGCGTCCTTGTAGGCGATGACGGTGCCATCCTTGTGCATCATGATGGCGAAACCGTCGGCAGGCAGCTTCATCTTGGTGACGTCTTCCACCAGCGAGGCGATGGAAAGGTCGCCGCCGACCACGCCGCCCTGAGCCGGCTGGGCCAGGGTCACCACCATGATGTTGTAGGCCACATCCAGATAGGGTTTGGTCACGATCAGGCCGCCCTTGCTCATCGCTTCCTGATACCAGCCGCGGGAGCGGGGATCGTAACCGTCACGGTTGATGGAAGGGTCGGAGTCGTTCATCTTGCCGCTGCTCTCGCCAAAATAGGTGAGCTGGAAGCGACCGGAGACTTGCGCCTGTTGCAGGGCATTGAGGGGTTCGGCACCGGCCTTGTTGCCGAGCGCCTGAATGACGTCGCGACGGGCCGCGAGCCAGTCACTGACACTGGCGGCCTGCTGGCTGCCGAGGCGTTGTACCTGTTCCTGACTGCCTTGCAGCAACAGGGACTTCTGGCTGGTATAGCTCTGCCAGGAGAGCAGCAGGATCACCAGCGACAGGGCGATCACCACCGACAACAGTATCTTCTGCTTGAGTGATAGGTTTTTCATCATGCGTTCTTCTTATGAGGTCAGGAACAGGATTTCCCAAAAAGTGCACAGCACTGCGTAGTTATTAACGACCCGTCGGCGCAAAACTAAACCGGAAAATGGGCCGGCGGGCGATATTTTCCACCGAGTTGGGGAAAACTGCACCAGAAATTGACTACGAGGCACGCACAAGGACAGCCGACCCTGTTTATTCCTTCCACAATTGGCTAGAATATCCCGTTTTTAAATCACATCGACCCCGAGAGTTTTCACGATGTTTGAAGTCAATCCTGTATTAAACAAGCTTAAGGAGCTGTCTGAGAGGACCGAGCTGCTTAGGGGGTACCTTTGACTATGACGCCAAGAAAGAGCGTCTAGAAGAGGTCAACGCCGAGCTGGAACAGCCGGACGTCTGGAATGAACCCGAGCGCGCACAGGCGCTGGGCAAGGAGCGCGTGGCGCTGGAAAACGTGGTCGGCACCATCGACACCCTGACCCAGGGCGCCGACGACGTGGCCATGCTGGTCGAGCTGGCCGTGGAAGGTGAAGACGAAGACACCTTCAACGAAGCCGTGGCCGAAGCCGACGTGCTGGAAACCAAGCTCGTGGATCTCGAGTTCCGCCGCATGTTCTCCGGTCAGCACGATCCCTCCGACTGCTACATCGACATCCAGTCCGGCTCCGGTGGTACCGAAGCGCAGGATTGGGCCAACATGGTCCTGCGCATGTACCTGCGCTGGGGCGATGCCCACGGCTACAAGCCCGAGCTCATCGAATGCTCCGAAGGCGACGTGGCCGGCATCAAGTCCGCCACCATCAAGTTCACCGGTGAGTATGCCTTCGGCTGGCTGCGTACCGAGACCGGCGTGCACCGCCTGGTGCGCAAATCCCCGTTCGATTCCGGTGGCCGTCGCCACACCTCGTTCTGCTCGGTGTTCGTCTACCCCGAGATCGACGATGACATCGACATCGAGATCAACCCGGCCGACCTGCGTATCGACGTCTACCGTGCCTCCGGCGCCGGTGGTCAGCACGTCAACCGGACCGAATCCGCGGTACGTATTACCCACATTCCTACTGGGGTCGTGGTACAGTGCCAGAACGATCGTTCCCAGCACAAAAACAAAGATCAGTGTATGAAGCAGCTGAAGGCCAAGCTCTACGAGCTGGAAATTCAGAAGCAGAATGCCGAGAAGCAAGCCCTCGAAGAGACCAAGTCCGATATCGGCTGGGGCAGCCAGATCCGTTCCTATGTGCTGGATGATGCGCGCATCAAGGATCTACGTACCGGCGTCGAAACCCGCAACACCCAGGCGGTACTCGACGGCGACTTGGACAAGTTTATCGAAGCTAGCCTGAAATCAGGCCTGTAAAAAAACAGAACAGCAGGAATCACCATGTCTGAACAAACCACTACTCCGGAAGTCGACCAAACTCTCGATCTGAACAACGAGATGCAGGAGCGTCGTTCCAAGCTGGCCGCCTTGCGCGCCCAGGGCAACCCCTTCCCCAACGACTTCCGTCGTGACAGCCTCTCCGGCGATCTGCACGCCGAGTTTGGTGACAAGAGCGCCGACGAACTGGCCGCACTGGGTAAACGGGTGAAGATTGCCGGTCGCATCATGACCCGCCGGATCATGGGCAAGGCATCTTTCGCCACCCTGCAGGACATGGCTGGCAAGATCCAGGTCTACGTCACTCGTGACGACCTGCCGGAAGGCTTCTACAACGAGCAGTTCAAGAAGTGGGATCTGGGCGACATCGTGGGTGTCGAAGGTACCCTGTTCCGCACCAACACAGGCGAACTCTCCGTTCATGTCTCCGACATTCGCCTGCTGACCAAGGCCCTGCGCCCGCTGCCCGAGAAGCACAAAGGTCTGACCGACCAGGAAGCCCGCTGCCGTCAGCGTTACCTGGATCTGATCGCCAACGAAGAGTCCCGCAAGACTTTCGTGACCCGTACCAAGGTCGTGGCCGGTATCCGCAAGTTCCTGAACGACAAGCGCTTCATGGAAGTGGAAACCCCCATGATGCAGGTCATCCCGGGTGGCGCGTCTGCTCGTCCGTTCATCACCCACCACAATGCGCTGGACATCGACATGTACCTGCGTATCGCTCCGGAACTCTACCTGAAGCGTCTGGTGGTCGGTGGTTTCGAGCGTGTCTACGAGATCAACCGCAACTTCCGTAACGAAGGTATCTCCGTTCGCCATAACCCCGAGTTCACCATGCTCGAGTTCTATATGGCCTACGCCGACTACATCGATCTGATGGATCTCACCGAAGAGATGCTGCGCACCCTGGCGCAGGACATCCTGGGCGACACCAAGATCCGTTACGCCAAAGAGGGCGAAGAGGGCCTGACCATCGATTTCGGTCAGCCGTTCCAGCGCCTCTCCATGGTTGACTCCATCCTGAAGTACAACCCGGATGTGACCCGTGACGATCTGGCGACCCTGGAGAAAGCCACCGCCGTCGCCAAGCGCCTGCACATCGAGCTGATGAAGAGCTGGGAACTGGGCCACGTGATCACCGCGATCTTCGAAGAGACCGTGGAACACATGCTGCTGCAGCCGACCTTCATCACCGAGTACCCTGCCGCCGTTTCTCCGCTGGCCCGTCGCAACGACCAGAACCCGGACGTTACCGACCGCTTCGAATTCTTCATCGGCGGCCGCGAGCTGGCCAACGGCTTCTCCGAGCTGAACGATGCGGAAGATCAGGCCGAGCGCTTCCAGGCTCAGGTTGACCAGAAAGCCGCAGGCGATGACGAAGCCATGTTCTACGACGCCGACTTCGTGACCGCGCTGGAACACGGTCTGCCGCCGACTGCCGGTCAGGGTATCGGTATCGACCGTCTGGTGATGCTGTTCACCAACAGCCACACCATCCGCGACGTCATCCTGTTCCCGGCTCTGCGTCCACAAAAGTAAGAGCCGAAGAAACAGGGCCGCAGCTGCACAGCTGCCGTCCATGACAATCAAAACGCCCCGCAACTGCGGGGCGTTTTTTATGGCAGGCACAAACCGGTGACGAACCTTCAATACGCCACCAGCTTGCCGCTTATCAGGCCACTGGCAGCAACCACTCCCCCTGCCACAAGGTGACGGCCTGACCGGCCATCAGCACCCGATTCTCCTGCAGTGCTAGTCGCAGCTCCCCGCCCCTTGCCGAGATCTGGCGGGCCCGCAACTGCCGTTTGCCAAGCCGCTCAGCCCAGAAGGGCACCAGGGCGCAGTGGTTGGAGCCGGTCACCGGATCCTCTTCCACCCCGACCCAGGGGGCGAAGTAGCGGGAGACGAAGTCATGGTCCGGGTCGCTCGAGGGAGCCGTCACCATCAGGCCGCGACCTGGCAGCGCGCGCAGGGCCTGAAAATCTGGGCTGAGCGCACGAACCTCCTCCTCGCAGGCGAGCTCCAGCAAGAACTTGGCGCCAGCCGCCAGGGTTTGCAGCGGCTGGCAACCGACCGCGGCCGCATAGGCCGGATCCAGAACGAGCGGCGCCGGAGCAATGCGCGGAAAATCGAGCCAGATCCACGCCCCTTCGCGCCGGGCCAGCAGCTCGCCGCTGCGGGTCTCGAAGCCAATCACCTCACCCTCTGCCACCGCCCCCGTCTGCCACAGCACGTGTGCCGCCGCCAGGGTGCCGTGGCCGCAGAGATCCACTTCCAGCTCGGGGGTGAACCAGCGCAGCTGATAGCGAGCATGGCCAAGGGGCACCAGAAAGGCGGTCTCCGACAGGTTGAACTCGGCCGCCATGGCCAGCAAGGTGGCATCCGGCTGACTCGGCCCCAGCACCACCACCGCCGGGTTGCCGCCAAAGGGCTGCCGGCTGAAGGCATTGACATGAAACAAGCTGATGGTCGACATTCACGTTTCCTGTATGGGTAATACGGGCTCATTCATCGCCCTTTATACCATGAGAGCCCTGTCGACCTGAGTCGCTTTGCGACCCTCTCCATCGCCTTTTTAATGCAGTAATAGAATAAAAAAGACATTTTTATTCTTTGTTGTTATCCATCACACCCCTTAACCTGACCAAAAATCAGACCATGGAAGACGTGTGTGATGCAATTGAAGGACTCCCTGACCAACCTGACTCCCCTCTCCGACGAGCAGCAGCGACAGCTGAGCCAGGCGCTATCGACCCTCAATACCCAGCAACTGGCCTGGGTCAGCGGTTATCTCTACGGTCTCTCCCAGGCGGGCAGCCAGCCTGCCGTGACCGGCACAGCCGCCACAGCCCCCAGCGGCAATCTGACCATTCTCTACGGCTCCCAGACCGGCAACGCCAAGGGCGTGGCCAGCGCCATCAAGGCGCAGGCCGAGGCCCGTGGCCTGCCGGTGACCCTCACCTCCATGGCAGACTACAAACCCAAGCAGCTCAAGAAAGAGACCCATCTGCTGGTGGTAGTGAGCACTTACGGGGAGGGTGAACCGCCGGAGAGCGCGGTCGATCTGTTCGAGCAGCTCAAGAAGGGCAAGGTCGGCAAGCTGGAAGGGCTCAAGTTCGCCGTGCTGGGGCTAGGTGACAGCTCCTATGAATTCTTCTGCCAGACCGGCAAGGACTTTGACAGCCTGCTGACCAAGGCCGGCGCCGATCGGGTGCATGAGCTCGCCAGCCTGGACGTGGATTATCAGGATGCCGCCAAGGCGTGGGGTGAACAGGCGCTCAATGCCATTGCCGCCACTCTCTCCACCGGTCCTGCCGGCAGCAGCGTGGCCAGCGCGGTACAGCAGGCGGTCGGCCACAGCCAGTACAGCAAGGAGAACCCCTTCCCGGCCAGACTCTCGGTCAATCAGAAGATCACCGGCCGCGACTCGACCAAGGATATCCGCCACATCGAGATCAGCCTTGAAGAGTCCGGCATCCGCTACCAGCCGGGCGATGCCCTCGGCATCTGGTTTGACAACGACCCCGCACTGGTGAACGAGGTGCTGGCGCTGGCCGATCTCTCCGGCGACGAGGCCACCGCCCGCGGCAGCCTGCGCGAAGTGCTCAGCCGCGAGCTGGAGCTGACTCGTTTGCACGGCGGCTTCATCACCGGTCTTGCCGAGATCTCGGGCAACGCGGCACTGAAAGATCTGGCTGGCGACAAGGCCCAGGTCAACGCCCTGGTGGCCTCTGCCCAGGTGGTGGATGTACTGAAACGCTTCCCGACCGCGCTCACAGCCGAACAGCTGCTGGGCCTGCTGCGCCCGCTCACCCCGCGCCTCTACTCCATCGCCTCCAGCCAAAGCGAGGTGGAAGAGGAGGTGCACCTGACCGTTGGCGTGGTGCGCTACCCGCAGGAAGACGGCACGGTGCGCAGCGGCGCCGCCTCCTCCTACCTGGCGGATCGGCTGGCCGAAGATGGCGAGGTGCGGGTATTCGTCGAGCACAACGACAACTTCCGCCTGCCGCCAAACCCCGACACCCCGGCCATCATGGTGGGCCCAGGTACCGGCATCGCCCCGTTTCGCGCCTTCCTGCAGGAGCGCGAGGCCCAGGGGGCCGAGGGCAACAACTGGCTGTTCTTCGGCAACCCGCACTTCACCCAGGATTTCCTCTATCAGGTGGAGTGGCAGCGTTATGTGAAGAGCGGGCTGCTCAGCAAGATCTCGCTGGCCTTCAGCCGGGATCAGGCCGAGAAGGTCTATGTACAGCACCGCCTGCGGGAAGCGGGCCAGGAGCTCTACCAGTGGCTGGAAGCAGGCGCTCACTTCTATGTGTGCGGCGATGCCAACCAGATGGCGAAAGATGTGCAGGAAGCCCTGCTGGATGTGATTGCGGAACATGGCCACAAGAGCCGTGAGGAAGCAGAAGAGTATTTGAGCGAATTGCGTCGTGCCAAACGTTATCAAAGGGATGTCTATTGATGAGCAAGCAACTGATTCCAGGGCCGGTGGAAGGACCGCTGGCCGACAACGAACGTCTGAAACGCGAGAGCGATCACCTGCGCGGCACCATAGCGCAGGATCTCACAGACCCGCTCACCGGCGGCTTCAACGGCGACAACTTCCAGCTGATCCGCTTTCACGGCATGTACCAGCAGGATGACCGCGACATCCGCCCGGAGCGCACCGCCCAGAAACTGGAGCCGCTGCACAACGTCATGCTGCGCGCCCGCCTGCCCGGTGGCATCATCACCCCGGCCCAGTGGCAGGTGATCGACAAGTTCGCCGAGGATCACAGCCTGTACGGCAGCATCCGCCTGACCACCCGCCAGACCTTCCAGTTCCACGGGGTGCTCAAGCGCGACATCAAGATGATGCACCAGACCCTCAACAGCACCGGCATCGACAGCATAGCCACCGCCGGCGACGTGAACCGCAACGTGCTCTGCACCAGCAACCCGGTGGAATCCGAGCTGCATCAGGAGGCCTACGAGTGGGCCAAGAAGATCTCCGAGCACCTGCTGCCCAAGACCCGCGCCTACGTGGAGATCTGGCTGGACGGCGAGAAGCTGGGGGGTGACGAGGAGCCGATCCTGGGTTCCAACTACCTGCCGCGCAAGTTCAAGACCACAGTGGTGATCCCGCCCCACAACGACGTGGACATCCACGCCAACGATCTCAACTTCGTGGCCATCAGTGATCACGGCAAGCTGGTGGGCTTCAACGTGCTGGTGGGCGGGGGTCTGGCCATGACCCACGGCGACACCAGCACCTACCCGCGCAAGGCGAGCGATTTCGGCTTCGTGCCACTCTCTCACGTGCTGGAAGTGGCCGCCGCCGTGGTCAGCACCCAGCGCGACTGGGGCAACCGGGTCAACCGCAAGAACGCCAAGACCAAGTACACCCTCGAGCGCGTCGGCGTCGAGGCCTTCAAGGCCGAGGTGGAGAGCCGCGCCGGCATCCCGTTCGGGCCGGTACGTCCCTATGAGTTCACCAGTCGTGGCGATCGCTTCGGTTGGGTGGAGGGGATCGACGGCAAGCACCACCTGACCCTGTTTATCGAAAACGGCCGCCTGCTGGACTTCCCGGGCAAGCCCCTCAAGACCGGCATGCTGGAGATCGCCAAGGTACACCAGGGGGATTTCCGTCTCACCGCCAACCAGAACCTGATCATCGCAGGCGTACCTGCCGGCGAGAAGGCCTGCATCGAAGCACTGGCACGCCAGTACGGCCTGCTGGATGACGGCGTCAGCGAGCAGCGCAAGCAGTCCATGGCCTGCGTGGCCCTGCCCACCTGCCCGCTGGCGATGGCCGAGGCCGAGCGCATGCTGCCTGCCTTCGTCACCGATATCGAAGGGCTGCTGGCCAAACACGGCTTGGCCGATGACGCCATCATCTTCCGGGTCACCGGCTGCCCCAACGGCTGCGGCCGCGCCATGCTGGCGGAGGTGGGTCTGGTGGGCAAGGCGCCGGGGCGCTACAACCTGCACCTGGGGGGCAACCTCGAGGGGACCCGCATCCCGCGCCTGCACCTGGAGAATATCACGGAGCCGCAGATCCTGGCCGAGCTGGATGCCCTGATCGGTCGCTGGGCCAAGGATCGCAACGCGGGCGAATGCTTCGGCGACTTCGTCATCCGCGCCGGCATCATAGCCCCGGTCATCGACTCCGCGAGGGACTTCTATGCAGCCTGATCAGACCGATACAGAGCGGCTGGCGCGTACCGCCGACGGCCGGCTCGATCTCGACGCCCTGCTGGCCTTGAGTCGCGAGGAGCAGGTCGAAGCGCTGGCCCCTATCAATCGGGCTCTCGATGCCATCAGCGCCCCCGAGCGGGTGCGCTGGGCGCTGGCCAACCTGCCGGGAGAGCACGTGCTGTCATCGAGCTTCGGCATCCAGGCGGCGCTGATGCTGCACCTGGTGAGCCGCGAGCAGGCCGATGTGCCGGTGGTGCTGACCGACACCGGTTATCTCTTCCCCGAGACCTACCGCTTCATCGACGAGCTGACCGAGCGGCTCGCGCTCAACCTCAAAATCTACCGGGCCGAGCTCAGTCCGGCCTGGCAGGAGGCCCGCTTCGGCCTCTTGTGGGAGCAGGGGGTAGAGGGGATCACCCGCTACAACCAGCTCAACAAGGTGGAGCCGATGGACCGCGCCCTGAACGAGCTCGGTGCCCGCACCTGGTTCTCGGGCCTGCGCCGTGAGCAGTCCGGCAGCCGGGGCAAGCTGCCGGTGCTGGCCATCCAGCGCGGTCGCTTCAAGTTCCTGCCGGTGATCGACTGGAGCAACAAGGACGTCTTCTACTACTTCAAGGAGTTCGACCTGCCCTACCACCCGCTGTGGGAGCAGGGCTACCTGTCGGTAGGCGACGTGCACACCACCACCAAGTGGGAGCCTGGCATGAGCGAGGAGCAGACCCGCTTCTTCGGCCTCAAGCGCGAATGTGGCCTGCACGAGGAGAACGGCGAGAACGACGGCTCCGGCATCTGATCCAGGCTGTCCACCCGCACGGCGCCCATAAAAAACGCCCGGCAACAGCCGGGCGTTTTTCTTTGCGCAAAGAGCGAGCTACCGCCCCTCATTACTTGGCGGCGGCGCGCGCCTGGGTCAGCCAGTCGTTCACCAGCGCCTCGTGACCCTTGAGCCAGGCGTCGGCGTGACGTTCCACGTCCGCCGGCTTGTTCTGCCCCTTGTTCATCAGGCCGTTCTGGACGTTGATGTCATTAAGCGGCAGCTTGACGATGGAGAACAGCCTGGCGGCTGCCGGGTTGGCCTCGGCGAACTGCTTGTTGGCGACGATGTGGATGGTGTTGACCGGGAAGCCGTAGTTCTTGCCGTTCGGCAGCCGGGTCTTGGCCGCATCAGGGCCGTCGGCGGGCACCTCCAGCCACACCACGTCCTTGCCCGGCACCAGCTCGCTGCTGAGCCAGTAGGGAGTCCAGGTGTAGTAGAGCACCGGCTTGCCGGCCTGGTAACGGGCACGGGTATCGGCGATCAGCGCCGCGTAGTTACCCTGCTTGTGGGTGACAGTCGGGGTCAGGCCAAACCCGGCCAGATGACGGTTGATCGCCTCTTCGCAGCCCCAACCCGGGTTGCAGCCCACCAGGTCGGCCTTGCCGTCGCCATCGCCGTCAAACAACGCCGCCAGTTTGGGATCCTTGAGCTGACCCAGGTTGGTGATGCCGTACTGGGTCGCGGTCTGCTTGTCGATGAGATAGCCCTGGGCGGCCCCGGCCACATAGGTGCCCTCGCGGAAGAACACCTTGTCACCGCCAGCTTGTTCATACTTGTTGTTTTGCAGCGGTATCCAGTTGAAGGCGAGGAAGGTGCCATCCCCCTGCGCCACCGAGGCGTAGGCCACGTTGTAATCCACCTCCTGGGCCGGCTGGACGTCATAGCCCAGGCGCGCCATCAGCTTGCTCACCAGCAGGGTCTGAAAACTCTCCTCCGGCAACGAGCTCTGCAGGGGCTGGACGCGCACGCCCTCCCCCGGCAGCTCGGTGCTGGCCATGGCGAGCGGGCCGAGCAGTTGGGAGCTCAACAGCAGGGAACCCAGGGTCAGCGTCTTGGTGATAAGCCTCATGCATTTACTCCTTTGTAATCGATTGACTTGTCGCGGCCGAGCAGGCGCAGCAGCAGGGCGGCGGGGCCGCGTTGATACCAGCGGCCGGTACGGCTGCGATCCGGCTGCCCCATCGCCTGGGTCAGGCGGTCGAGCACGATGGCCAGCAGCACGATGCCGAGGCCGCCGATGGAGGCGAGCCCCATGTCGAGCCGGCCGATGCCGCGCAGCACCATCTGGCCGAGGCCCCCCACCGCGATCATGGAGGCGATCACCACCATGGAGAGCGCCAGCATCAGGGTCTGGTTGACCCCGGCCATGATGGTGGGCATGGCGAGCGGCAGCTGTACCTTGAACAGCAGCTGGGAGGGGCTGGCGCCGAACGAGTGGGCCGCCTCCACCAGATCGGCTGGCACCTGACGAATGCCCAGCATGGTCAGCCGGATCATCGGCGGCAGCGCGAAGATGACGGTCACCACCACCCCGGGCACGTTGCCGATGCCGAACAGCATGACGATGGGGATGAGGTAGACGAAGGCCGGCGTGGTCTGCATCGCATCCAGCAGCGGCCGGGTCCAGCGCGACAGTCGCTCGCTCCTCGCCAGCAGGATGCCGACCGGCAGCCCGATCAGCACACAGAAGAATAGCGAGGTCAGCACCAGCGACAGGGTCACCATGGCATCGGACCAGGCGCCGATCAGGCCCACCACCACCAGTGAGAACAGGGTCCCCAGCGCCATGCGACCGTTCACCAGTTGCCAGGCGATCAGGGTCAGCAAGCCGATCATCAGGGTGGAGGGCACCGTCTGCAGCAGATGGGTCATGCCGCCCAGCGCCAGCTCCACAGGCGCACGGATCAGCTGAAACACGGGTCGCAGGTTGTCCACCAGCCAGCCGATGCCGCCCTCGACCCAGCTATCCAGCGGCACCAGCGCCTGCTGGAAGGGATCCAGCCAGTCGACGGCGGCAGTGGTATCGACCGCCTCGATCTGGTTCTGCCAGTCGGTAGCCTCAGCGTCGGTACTGCCCCAGGGATCGGCAACCTCGGTGGCAGTTGCACTGGCCCCCCAGGGGTCGACAGCAGCCTCATCGGCACGCAGGGAGGGGCTCGCCAGCAGCACCAGGGCCAGCAGCCCGCTCAGTAAAAAATGGGGATTCATCCGCTTCATGCCGGGGTACTCC
The DNA here is from genome assembly GCF_027705405.1 of Aeromonas sp. QDB34. Taxonomy (NCBI): domain Bacteria; kingdom Pseudomonadati; phylum Pseudomonadota; class Gammaproteobacteria; order Aeromonadales; family Aeromonadaceae; genus Aeromonas; species Aeromonas sp. QDB34. Next base: position 195,160 of record NZ_JAPDBT010000005.1, read on the forward strand.
TGTCCAGGGTGTTCAGCAGGTTGGCCTTGGAGATGAGGCCCAGGTAAGTGCCATCCTCCTCGACCACGGGCACCTGACAGGGAGCGGCCGCCACCTGGCTGATCAGTTCGTTGAGGGCGGTGTCCGCCAGAATGGGCTGGATGTCAGTCAGCAGCGCCTGCTCCAGGCTGCCTTTGGCCCTGACCGCCTGACCGAGCGACTCCACCGAGACGACCCCGATGAAGCGGCGCCGGCGATCCACCACGTAACCGAACTCCCGCTCCTGCTCCTTGAGCTGGCGCAGGGCGTTGCCGGGCCCGTCGGTGGTGTGCTTCTTGATGAGCGGCATCTGCTTGCGGCTGGCCACGTCGCGGGCGCTGAACACGTTGGCCAGATCCACCCCGCGAAAGAAAGCGCGCACATAGTCGTTGGCGGGCTGGTTGAGGATCTCGTCCGGGGTGCCGACCTGCACCAGCTGGCCGTCCTGCATGATGGCGATGCGATCGCCGATGCGCATTGCCTCGTCCAGATCGTGGGAGATGAAGACGATGGTGCGCTGCTGGCTGGCCTGCAGCTTGAGCAGCTCGTCCTGCATCTCGGTACGGATCAGCGGATCCAGCGCCGAAAAAGCCTCGTCCATCAGCAGGATGTCAGGGTCGTTGGCCAGCGCGCGGGCCAGACCGACCCGCTGCTTCATGCCGCCAGAGAGGGCATCGGGGAAGGCATCGATCCACTGACCCAAGCCCACCTGATGGAGCGCCTGGCGGGCGCTCTGCTGGCGCTCCGCCAGTGGCACTCCGGCCAGCTCCAGCCCGAAGGCGGTGTTTTCCAGCACGCTCAGGTGCGGCATCAGGGCGAAGGACTGGAATACCATGCTGATCTTTTTGCGCCGAACCTGACGCAGCTCGCTGTCGGAGATGGCGGCGATATCCTCGCCATCGATCAGCACCTGGCCGCGGGTCGGCTCGATCAGCCGGTTGAAGAGACGCACCAGGGTGGATTTGCCCGAGCCGGAGAGGCCCATCACCACGAAGATCTCCCCTTCGTCGATGGCCAGATTGACATCCTGGACCCCCAGGGTCTGCCCGGTTTTTTGCAGGATGCTGGCGCGGTCATGCCCTTTCGCCAGCAGTTTGAACGCTTTTTCCGGCTGATCGCCGAAGATTTTGTAGAGTGATTTAACCTCGAGTTTGACTGTCATATTGTCCTTTTTTCTTGGCCGACGACTTGCCTGGCAAACCGTCGAACGTGAGCCAATTACTTTCAACACTAAGTAATTTTCAGCCAAAACAAAAGAACCAAAAGAGTCCAAACAAAAAGACAAAATCACAAATAATTGATTTTTAAGGATTATTTAACACCATAAAAATTCATCAAAAGATGGTACAAGACTCTATATCAAGCCATGAAATGCAAATGAATTCAATCTAAACACCTGAACGATTGAGAAAGAAAGCCGGTAAAAGGCCAAGAAGATGCGCCAGACAAGGAAGGAATCGCGCGTATCTGCCAAGGGCAACAAAATAATTAGACAGCTAATGAATTTTTAGTTCCATTTTAGGAAAAAACAGAGAGGGCGCAGGTCAATCGATACCCTGATCAACGCCGCCATTCATCCCTAACGAGGCAGCTACGGGCAACAAAAAGGCCCCTTGTGCAGCACAAGGGGCCTTTTATCTGCCAGAGCGGTAACGTCGCCCGTCAGCGCCGCTGCCAAGTCTCGAAACAGTAGGAGTGGGGGTTCTTCTCGTCGGGCTGATGTGACTCGCGCTCGATGCACGACCAGTCGCCCTCGTCGAAGGCCGGGAAGCGGGTATCCCCCTCCACCGCCAGATCGATGCGGGTCAGATAGAGCCTGTCGGCCCGTGGCAGCAGCTGGCCGTAGAGATGACCGCCCCCGATCACCATCAGCTCGGCCACGTCGCTGCCGGCCAGCAACGCCAGCGCCGCCTCCACCGAATCGATGACCTCCACGCCGTCGGCCCGGTAGTCGGGGTTGCGGCTGATCACCAGATTGCGGCGGCCAGGCAGCGGCCGCCCGATGGATTCAAAGGTCTTGCGCCCCATCAGCACCGGCTTGCCCAGGGTCACCCGCTTGAAGTGGGCCAGATCTGCCGGCAGGAGCCAGGGCATCTGGTTGTCCAGCCCTATCACCCGATCGTGGGCCATGGCGGCAATCATGGAAATCATCATGGGGTCAACCTCTCGAACCGTCGGTCAGATAATGGGGCGGTTACGGTACACGACCAGGGAGGGGATCGCCAAACCGAAACTCAGGGCCCCCACGATAAACAGCGCCTTGAGGCCGTTTTCCACCGCGCTCTGGATAAGCTCCATGGTTACTCCGGAGATATTGAGCTCCACCACCGCGATCATCGCCTTGAACGCATAGCTGCCCGGGATCATCGGGATGATAGAGGCGACGCTGAACACCGGGCGCGGCGCCAGCAACCGGCGCGACCAGTAGACGCAGACAAAGCCGACCGTGGTCGCCGCCGCCAGGGTGGCCCACTCTATGGGCATGCCCTGATGGATCAGCATGGTGCGCAGACTGTGGGCCAGCGCACCGCCCATGGCACAGTACTTCAACATCCGTGGCGGCACGTTGAACAACATGGCAAACCCTACCGCCGGAATGGCCGACCAGAAGGCATCCTTGGCCAGCAGCCAGATGAAATCCATCATACCTTCCACCCCCAGATACCGGTCACCGACATGGCGAGAATGATCCCGATATGGTTCCGCACGCTGATGGATAGCCGGTTTGCCCCGATCAATAGAGTCGATACAACGTCAAAGCTCTTCATACCTTCCACCCCCAGATGCCGGTCACCGACATGGCGAGAATAATCCCTATCGCCGCGCTGATGGTCAGCAGGGTCGCCGTGCCCCAGCGGGCCAGCCCCATGTTGAAGTAACCCTTCACCATGTCGGAGACCGCGTTGATGAGCGGAAAGCCCGGCACCAGCAGCAGTACGCTGGCCGCCATGGCGAGATAGGGCTGCGCCCCCCAGTTGAAGAAGGTGGCGCTGGAGGCGAGCAGGGTGGCAATGAAACCGGTGGCGGCAAAGTTGATGAGGGGGCTGTGGTGATGGCGGGCGATCAGCTGACGCACCCGCATGGCGACCGAGGCCGAGAAGCAGGTCACCAGGAAGATGGGCCAGTCACCGCCAAACAGCAGGCTGAAAGCGCCGCAGGAGAGCCCCACCATGGGCACCACCAGCCAGGGGTGATAGTGAAACGGCACTATGGCATCGAGCCGCTGACGCACTTCCCGCGCGCCGATCAGCTCCTTCTCCGCCATGATGCAGATACGCTGGATCTCGCACACCACCTGCATGTTGATGCCATGCTCGCGCACCCGCCGGGTGGTGGTGACGCAACTGCCCTGATAGAGGCTGGTGAGCACGATGGCGCTGGAGGAGATGGCCATCTCGACGCTCTCCAGCCCGAGCGCCATGCCGAGCCGGACCGTGGTCTGCTCGATGATGCGACTCTCGGCCCCGAACTGGGCCAGCATCTGGCCCACCTTGACGATAATGCGGGTGATTTCCGTCTGCTGCTCCCGCGACAGCACCCGTCTTGGTGTGATACTTCTCATAATCCCTTCGAGTCGTAGCAAATTAAAAAAGTCTCGCCATATTAGCCTAACAATCGGCGCCATACATCTACACATATCACGCCAATAACCAAACTCAAATAAAATAAAAGGCGACACAAAAATACATCAAATGGATTACAAATCACGCCAAACTGTTCAACGTTCGTCAGCCAGCCTCACCCGGCAACTGCGCAGAATAACGGAGATATATTTTGATAATTACTCGGGAATAATATTATTTTTTCTTGCGGTAATAATCGCTAAAATAGAGGACATTGTTCTCCTTATATTCCGGCAGTGGTTCAGCATAATCAGGATTATTGAGATGAACCATTTCACAGCGCATGGAATAAAAGGAGTCGTGCATCATGGCGGCAATCCGGATGCAGCTGTCCAGGTTGTTTTTGGCCAGCTGACGCTGACAGTCGATGCGAAATTGCAGACCGCGCAGACGCATTTGCTGCTGCGGGCTGACCCGGTCGATCAGCCCCTCAATCTGCTGCTGCAGCAACTCGTCGAGCCGCTCGGGCTCCGCCACCGCCAACCGTTTCAAGGTATCAAAATCAGGCAACTCCATATGCCCTCCCGCGGCCAGCCGCTGCATGGTGATACTCAAACAACAACAATCGGTTCATATTTTCACCAATCGCATATGGAGTTATATAAGCCGAACCCCGCCGCGGTTCAATCCGCCGGGCCTGCTTTCCCCTCCTCTTGCGCCAAAAGATGACGGCGTGGTGGGAACCCAGACGGGTTATTCGTTATGGATCAACCGATTATTCCTGAATATCGATGGCGGGTTCGTTTATACATTTTTGGCACGGCAATATGCCGATGTTATGTCTTATTGAAAGGAGGCTGCCAATATGGTTTGCCATTTGACGCTCACCTTCGCGCCACCATCCGGCTGGTTTAACATATCTTGCTGATTATGTTATTTTATTTGCCACTTATAGCGGCAACCAAGAGCAGACCATGAGCAAGGCAAGAATCGGTATCGTCACCGTCAGCGATCGCGCCAGTGCAGGCATCTATGAAGACCTGTCCGGCAAGGCCATCATCGACACGCTGAACGCATATTTGACCTCGGCGTGGGAGCCCGTCTATCAGGTGATCCCCGATGAACAGGAGCAGATCGAAGCGACCCTGATCCGGCTGGCAGATCAGGAGCAGTGCAGCCTCATCGTCACCACCGGCGGCACCGGGCCGGCCAAGCGGGACGTCACCCCGGAGGCCACCGAGGCGGTGTGCGATCGCATGATGCCGGGCTTTGGCGAGCTGATGCGGGCCGAATCCCTCAAGTTCGTGCCGACCGCCATCCTGTCGCGCCAGACCGCCGGTTTGCGCGGCAGCTCGCTCATCGTCAACCTGCCGGGCAAACCCAAGTCGATCCGTGAGTGCCTGGATGCGGTCTTCCCCGCCATCCCCTACTGCATCGACCTGATGGAAGGCCCCTATCTCGAGTGCGACGAGACCGTCATCAAGCCGTTTCGTCCGAAGAAATAAAGGCTGGGCGGGGATTTGCCCCGCCCTTTGCTTATTTGCGGCCGTATACCTTGACCCCGGCCTTGCTCCCTTCCGAATTGCCGTACACCTCGATCCGCTTGATGCAGAGCCGGCTGCCGAGGGATTTCCACCCCGACTCCTGATCCTCTTTCAGATCCTTGTCGAAATAGAGGGTCTTGCTGCGATCGTTGCCATAAAACACCTTGACCCGCTCCAGGGTCAATTCGCGCCCTGCCTTGACCATGATGGATTTGGTCGGCCGGCAGGCGAGCATGGGAATGATGGCGGGATGATCGCCGACCCCGAGCAGAATGGTCTTGCCCAGCCGAAATTCATCATCGGCCATGGCGGGGGCGGCCAGCGCCCACAACAAGCTGGATAACAGAACGCCCTGCAGGACACGCAGCCGCGCGGCGGCACAAGAAAAACCAGATAACAAAGACATGATGCCTCCCGAAAAAAACGGGGGGCATATTAATTCATCAAGGCTAAACCCAGCCTGTACCGGCGCCCTGCCTGGCAGGGCACCGACACTCAGGACCAGCGTTTGAAGATGAGGGAGGTGTTGATGCCGCCGAAGGCGAAGTTGTTGGACATCAGGTACTTCACCGCCAGCGTGCGGCCACTGCCCACCACGTGATCGAGCGGGGCGCAGGCCGGGTCCGGCTCGGTCAGGTTGATGGTGGGGGCAAACCACCCCTCCTGCATCATCTCCAGCGCCAGCCAGGCCTCGATGGCGCCGCAGGCCCCCAGGGTGTGGCCGAAGTAGCTCTTGAGCGACGAGATGGGGGTGCGGTCGCCGAAGATGGCGGCGGTGGCATGGCTCTCGGCGATGTCACCGCGCTCGGTGGCGGTGCCGTGGGCGCTGATGTAGCCGATCTCCTCAGGCTGGAGACCGGCCTGAGCCAGCGCCATCTCCATGCAGAGCTGCATGGTCTCCTGCTGGGGTTGGGTCACGTGGGCGGCATCGCAGTTGGTGGCAAAGCCCACCAGCTCGGCGAGGATGGTGGCGCCGCGCGCCTGCGCATGCTCCAGCTCCTCCAGCACCAGGGTGCCGGCCCCCTCGCCTATCACCAGCCCGTCCCGCTGCCGGTCAAACGGACGCGGCGCCAGCTCGGGGTTGTCGTTCATCTGGCTGGTGGCAAACAGGGTATCGAACACCACGGCCTCCGACGGGCAGAGCTCCTCCGCCCCGCCAGCCACCATCAGGGTCTGGTAGCCGTGCTTGATCGCCTCATAGGCATAACCGATGCCCTGGCTGCCGGAGGTGCAGGCGCTGGAGGTGGGGATGACCCGCCCGCGCAGGCCGAAGAACAGCCCGGTGTTGACCGCCGCCGTGTGCGGCATCATCTGCACATAGGTGGTGGCCGTGATGCTGGCGGTGCTCTTGTCGTTGAGCATGACCCCGAAGGCGCGGATGGGATCCGTGCTGCCGGTGGAGGAGCCGTAGGCGATGCCGGTGCGTCCGTCGGTGAGCGCCGGGTTGTCCAGCAGCCCCGCCTGCGCCAGCGCCAGCTCGCTGGCGACGGTCGCCAGCTGGGACACCCGCCCCATGGCGCGGGTCTTCTTGCGCGGATAGTGGGCCGGCAGCGTGAAGTCCGGAATGGGGGCCGCCAGCCGGGTGTTGAGGCCGTCGTAGATGGCCCACTCCGGCATGTTCACCACGGCGTTGCGCCCCGCCTGCAGGCGGGCCCGCACACTCGGCCAATCCTGCCCGAAGGCGGTCACCCCGGCCATGCCGGTCACCACGACCCGCTTCATACCATGCCTCCGTTGATGGAGATGACCTGACGCGTGACATAGCCGGCGATGTCGGACATCAGGTAGGAGACCAGCCCGGCCACCTCGTCGGCCTGCCCCATCCGCTTGAGCGGGATCAGCTTCAGCGCCTCCGCCTTCACCTCTTCGTCCACCATGCCGGTGTCGATGAGGCCGGGGGCCACGCAGTTGACCGTGATCTTGCGCTTGGCAAGCTCCAGCGCCAGCGCCTTGGTGGCGCCCATGATGCCCGCCTTGGCGGCGCTGTAGTTGACCTGGCCCCGGTTGCCCATCAGCCCGGACACCGAGGAGATGGTCACGATGCGCCCACCCCGGCGCAGGCCGATCATCGGCATGATGCAGGGCTTGAGCAGGTTGTAGAAGCCATCCAGGTTGGTGTGCAGCACCCCGTCCCACTCCTCGTCGGTGAGGGCGGGGAAGGCGCCGTCACGGATGATGCCGGCGTTGCAGACCACGCCATAATAGGCGCCGTGTTCGGTCATGTCGGCCTCCAGCTGCGCGCGGCAGCCCTGCCGATCGGCGATGTCGAACTGGAGCAGACGCCCCTGCCCACCGGCTGCCTGCAGGCTGGCCAGAGTGGCTTCGGCCCCGGCCCGATCGCTGTGGTAATGCACCACGATGGAAAAACCGTCGGCCGCCAGCTTGAGGGCGATGGCGCGGCCTATCCCCTTGCTGGCGCCCGTGACCAATACGCTAGAGATCATGAAGCTTCCTCAGGCTAACAAATCGGACAATTCGCCGGGGCTCGGCTGGTAGGTGGAGAGTCGCGCCTGGGCGCACTCCTCCCCCGCCAGCAGGATCCGGCAATCAAAACTGGCCATGCCGCCGTCTTGCAACAGGCAGCAAGCCTCGATGGTGAGCAGGCTGCCGGCCGCAAAGACGGGGCGCAGGCAGCGGTACTTGCGACTGCCGAGCAGCATGCCGATGCGCACCGGCTCGCCGCGCAGACGCCCCTGCATGCCGGCCCAGGCGGCGATGGTCTGCGCCATCAGCTCGATGCCGACCCAGCCGGGCAGGTTGCCCTCACTATCCAGCAGCAGGGCATGGCGGGCACCGATGCGGGTCTCGCAGCGCGCCTGCTGGGCATCCGCCGCGCAGAGCCGATCCAGCAGCAGCATGGGGGCCTGATGAGGCAGCAGGGTCTCGATGGCGGGCAGTGAACCTGGCTCATTCATGGTGAACGCTCCCAAACAGCAGGCTGACATTGTTGCCACCAAAGGCAAAGGAGTTGGAGAGCACCCGGGGCGCCGCGAGCGGCACTTCACCGCTCACCAGCCGGATGGGCGCCAGCGCCGGATCCGGCGTCGTCACCCGCTGGGGTGGCAGCGGCAGAGCGTGCTCCAGCAGCAGGCAGGCGAGCGCCGCCTCGATGGCCCCCGCCGCCCCCAAGGCATGACCGGTGAGCGGCTTGGTGGAGCTGCAGGGCACCTCGGCACCAAACAACCGATGCACCGCCTGGCTCTCCATGGCGTCGTTGAGACGGGTGGCGGTGCCGTGCAGGTTGACGTAGCCCACCTGCGCCGGCGTCAGGCCCGCCTGGGCCAGCGCCATCTGCATGGCCGCCTCGGCGCCGATACCGTCTGGATGGGGCGCCGAGATGTGCCAGGCATCGGAGGACTCCCCCGCCCCCAGCAGCGCCAGCGGCGCAGGCGTGCGGCTCAGCAGAAACAGCGCCGCCCCCTCGCCGATGTTGATCCCCTGGCGCGCCTCATCAAACGGCTGGCAGCGCGCACAGCTGAGGGACTCCAGGCTGTCAAAGCCGTTGAGGGTGAGCCCGCACAGGCTGTCGGCGCCGCCCACCAGCACGGCGTCCACCAGCCCGGCCGCCAGCAGCCGCTGGCCGCTGATGAAGGCGCGCGCGCTGGAGGAGCAGGCGGTGGAGATAGTCCAGGCCGGCCCGGTCAGGCCGAGATGACGGGCCAGAAATTCCGACGGCGAACCCAGCTCCTGCTGGTGATAGTCAAAGGCGGGCGGCACGGCCTCCCCGCGCCGGGCGGCGGCCACCGCCAGCTCGGCCTCGCCGATCCCGGCGGTGCTGGTGCCAAGCACCAGCCCCACCCGCGCGGGGCCATGGGCCGCCAGCGCCTCGTCGAGAGCGGGCCTCACCTGGGCCAGCGCCGCCAGCAGCAGCTGGTTGTTGCGCGAGGCGTAGGGGGCCAGCGCCGCCGGTATGGCCGGCAACGCCCCCTCCACTCGCCCCACCGGGGTCTGGCGGCCATCCAGCAGCGGCGCCCGGTGGCGATCCAGCGGGCTCACACCCGACTGCTGCCAGGCCAGCAGCGCCTCGGCGCTGGCATCGCGCCCGATTCCCAGTGCCGAAACGAGGCCATAGGCGGCGATATAACAGCTCATTGGCTCAGGGTCTCCAGTTGCAGGCGATAGTGGAATACGTGCTGCTGCAGGCCGACCGGCTCGCGCACGCCGTCGACGTCGTGGTAGCGGATTTCGGTCACCAAAGTGCCGTCGGGGGCCCGCAGCCGGCGCAGCGGCCCCTCGTCGCGCAGCGTCCAGCCCGGTGGCAGCTGTGGCTGCCAGCTGGCGAGCGGCCAGTAGCAGAGCATCACGTCCGCCAGCACCTGGCTCACCGGCGGCATGCCGGTGGTGAGCAGCGGGCTGAGCTGGCGGGTGGAGATCCCCTGCTGGTCATAGCGCACCAGAAACAGCCGCACCCCGCTCGGGGTCAGCCCCACCAGGGTCAGCTGGCGGCCATCGGCCTCCAGCACCGTCATCAGCTGGTGAGTGCTCTCCCCCACGCTGGCGGTCAGCAGCTGCTGGCGATAGAAGGGGGCGGCCAGCACCGGGGCCGGCAGCGTCATGACGGTCCCCTTGTCGAGATAGGCGGTGGGGGTCGGCTGGCTGCTGCAGCCTGCCAGCAAGAGAATGATAAAGGCGAACAGTGGTCTCATGGTTGCTCCTGCTCCCGGTGATCGCGCACCGGCGGGGTGCATGCCGGCTTGTTCAATCCCTGTTTATCCAGCACCAGAGGCGACAACAGGAAGGCGGTAAAGATACCGCCGCTCAGCACCAGACCAAAGCCCGCGATGGCAGAGGTGTGGCTCAGCGCCAACAAACCGAACGAGAGCTGGGTGGTCAGGTTGGCCAGCAGGATGGCGAACATGGTCGAGCGCTGGCGCAGAGGATCCCCGCCGCTGTAGGCAAAAAAGAGGCTGTAGTCGATGCCGATGCCGAAAATGAGGCTCATGGCCAGCACCCCGAACAGGGTGAGCGGCTGGCCGCAGGCGGCCAGCAGGGCCAGCCCGGATCCCAGCGAAAACCCGCTGATCAGCAGGATCCGCCCCCCCTTGCGCCAGCCGAAGCGGGCCCACAGCAGTCCCCCCACCAGGGCGATCGCCACCAGCAGCAGTTCGGTGAGCTTGACCCGGTAGTGGGCGAACAGCTGGCTCCACTGATTGCGCGGATCCTGCCAGAACACCCCCTCCTGCCCCTCGGCCAGGGCCGCCACGGCGGCCGCATCGGTCACGCCGTTGACCGGCAGCCAGAGCGCCACCCGGCCATCGGCCATGGTATGCCACAGCAGCCGGCTGCCCTCGCTGACCGGGCTGGCCAGCCACTGCTGCGGGGTCAGAGGGTGCCAGGGGCGAGGCTCGGCCTTGACCGGCACCCCGGCCTGGTTGAGCCGCGTCACCACCTCTGGCAACAGACCCGTGAGGGCGGCGTGATCCGCCTGCTGCCGTGCCAGCGAGGGCAGCCACTGGGCCAGTGACACGAAGCCCGTCAGCTGCCCCTCTGCCTTGGCCTCGGCCAGTTTGCGGCTCATGGCCTCGAGCCGTTGCAACGCCGTTTCACCGTCGGCCGCCGTCACCAGGAAGCCGGTCATGCCCCCCTGCTGGCCGGTGAGGCGCTGGATCTGCCGCTCCTGCGCCTGCAGCTCGACGGGCAGCGGTTGCAGGCGGGCGATGTCGTCATCGACGGCCAGCCGGCTCAAGCCCGTGCCGATCAGGGTCAGCCAGAGCAGGGGCACGCCCCAGCGCAAGAGACGCCACTCGCGCCACCATGTGAGCCAGAGCGCCATCGGCACCAGCACGCGCGCCTCCCGCTGGGGCAACTCCCCGAGCCAGAGCGGGTACAGGCAGAGCACGGTAATGAATGACGCAGTCAGCCCCACCAGGGCGCACAGGGCCATCTGCTGCAGGCCGGGGAAAGGAGCGAGCCAGAGCAGGCCATAGCCGACCAGGGTGGCGAACAGCGCCATCGACAGGCTGGGCAGCAGGCGGGCACGGGTCTGGTGCGGACTCTCCTGCCGGCCATGCAGGCGCCGCTCGGTCAGGAAGTGGATCCCGTAATCTATGATGCCGACCAGGCTGGAGCTGATCACCAGGGTGAACATGTGCACCTCGCCAAACCACAGCAGCACCGCCAATACCCCCCAGGCGAGGCCGACAGCGATGGGCAGCAGGGAGATCCAGAGCGCCCGCAACGAGCGAAACGCCAGCCACATCAGCAGCAAGACCCCGACCGTGGAGCCGAGCCCTATGGTGGAGATGTCCTGCTGGGCCAGCTCGCTGGCATGCTGGCTGTAGAAGAGGGTGCCACGGCGCAGCAGCTCCACGCCCGGAAACTCGGCCTTGAGGTGTTGCTCCGCCTCGTTGAGCCGGCTCAGCAGCTCGCTGTTGCGGGCAAGGTCGAAGGCCGACAAGTCCAGCTCGGCGCGCAGCAGGTACCACTGCCGCCCGGCCTCGTCCCGGCTGATCAGCCAGCCGTGGTCGAGGCGCAGGGGGCTGGCCATCTGCCCCTGCACCGCGGCCCGGGTCAGCAGCAGGGGATCGGCCTGCCACTCGGTGCGGGAGACGCCGCCAAAGGGGCTGTAGATCTGGCCGAGCACCCACTGGCTCCAGACCTCTGGTCCCGCAGCCAGCCGCGCCCGGCTGCCCTCGTCGAGGCGCTGCCAGCCATAGTCATAGATGAAGCCTTGCCAGGCGGCGGCCAGCTCCGGCTGAGCGGCGCGCACCGCGCTGAGCTCGGGCAGGGACTGCAGGTCTTTTGCCCACGCCTGCGCCGCGGCCAGCCCATCCTGCCCCGCCGGCAGGCTCAGCATCCAGACAAGCTGCCTGTCGACCTGGCGCAGCAAGCCCTCACGCAGAGCGGGATCCAGCGCGGAGCGCTCCTCGTGGGGCAGCAGATCCATCAGGCTGGTGTTGATGCGGCTGTGGGAGAGTTGCCAGCCGAGCAGCGCCAGCGCCAGCGCGCTGAGCAGCAGCCAGAGCCAGGAGAGCCAGCGCCAGGTGGTTTCAGCTTGCAGCAAGAGGGGCTCTCCTCGTCCCGGCGGGGGCGCAGCACTGGCGCGTCATCGTGCTAGTGGGCAGCAAAGCGGGCATGCTCCTCAGGGGTCAGTGGCAGAGCGCGATCCCGCCAGTCCGTGAAACGGATACGGGTGCTGTCGCCCTGCTTGTCGGCGATGAGCAGCTGATCCAGCTGCCCCTGTCCGCTCAGGGTGAGGCTGGCAAACACCTTGTCGAGCGGTGCCAGGATCGGCACCAGCACCAGCTGCCAGCCCGCCTCCGTGCTGTGAAAATCGATGCTGAAGTAGCGGCTCAGGGTCGCCTCGTCCGAGCCGAACAGCGCCAGCAGCATCTGGCTGAACTCCAGCAGCTGGGGGTTGTCGATGACGGTAGCGGGCTGACCCGCCATCTGCTGCACCATGCGCGTCGGCGTCAGGACAAGGGTCAGCGGAAAGGGTTTCTGCTGCTGCCACCAGAGCCCCTGATCGCGCACCAGCAGCAGCTCGCCGGAGGCTTTGAGCGGCTGGCTCAGCCCCGCCACCTGCTTCTCCTGCTCGAAGCGGGCCTGCTTGGCCTGACTCAGGGCCAGCAGCTGCTGCACCTCGGCCCGGCTCAGGGGCGCCGCCTGCAGCGGCCATGTCAGCAGCAGGAGCAGACCGGCCAGCAGCGGCCTTGTCAGCCGGCTCATTGGCTCACCCCCAGCTTGTCCAGCAGCACCTGGGGCGAGGCCAGGCACATCTCGCCGCTCGCCTTGCTGACCGCCACCTGGATGCTGTAACCCTTGCTGGTGCGGGTGCCGCTCGCGGCGTCGCTCAGCAGATAGTCGATCTTCAGGCGATTCTGGTACTCGGTCAGGGTGGCACGCACCCGCACCCGCTGGCCGAAGCGCAGCGGCGCCAGGTACTTCATCCGGGTATCGATGATGGGCCAGAGGTAGCCGGAGGCCTCCATCTGCGGGTAGTTGTAGTCGATGAGATCGAGCAGGGCGCAGCGGGCCAGCTCGATGTAGCGAAAGTAGTGGCCGTGCCAGGCCACCGCCATCATGTCCACGTCGTGGAACGGAATGGTCACCTCGATCTCAGTACTGATCTGCCAGGGTTCATTCTGCATGGGTTGCCTCATTAATAGTGACCTTGTCTCAGTCCCGGTGCGGCCCATAGAGGGGATAGTGGCGCTGGCGAATACGGGCGATCAGCGCCCTCAGCTCAGGCTCGAGCCCCCGATCTTCCAGCAGCGGGGCAAACTCGGCTCGCACCTGCGCGACCATGCCAGCCAGCGCCGTGCCGAGCGGACGGGTGAAGGGGGTAGGCCGGGCCAGGCGCAGCTCGACACCCTGCACCGCCGCCAGCAGGCAGGCGGCCGCCACCTGTTCGGTCAGGGTCAGCACCCGCAGCGCATCGCGCGCCGCTATGGTGCCCATGCTCACCTTGTCCTGGTTGTGGCACTCGGTGGAGCGGGAGAAGACGCTGGCGGGCATGGTCTGCTTGAGCGCCTCCGCAGTCCAGGCCGAGACGCCGATCTGCACCGCCTTGAAGCCGTGGTTGATCATCTGCCGCCCCTCTGGCGCGCCGGAGAGGTTGCTCGGCAGGCCGCCGTTGAACTTGCTGTCCACCAGCTGGGCCAGCTGGCGATCCAGCAGGTCGGCCAGGTTGGCGACGGCCGCTTTCATGCTGTCCATCGCCATGGCGATGTGGCCACCGTAGAAGTGGCCGCCGTGCATCACGTGCTCCCCCTCCCCGTCGATCAGCGGGTTGTCGTTGGCGCTGTTGAGCTCGTTTTCGATGAGCTGACGCCACCAGGGCAGGCTGTCGGCCACCACCCCGATGACATGGGGGGCGCAGCGCAACGAGTATCTGTCCTGCAGCCGGTCGCTGTGGCGCGGCAGCTCGCCGGCCACCAGGTCTTCCCTCAGCCAGGCCGCGATGCCCTGCATGCCGGGGTGCGGCTTGGCGGCAAACAGCCGCTCGTCGAAGTGGAAGGCGTTGCCCCCCATGGCGACGCTCACCAGGGCGGTGATCCGGGTCGCCAGCCGCATCAGGTAGTCGGTGCGGGCGTAGGCGAGGCAGGCCAGCGCCGTCATCACCGAAGTGCCGTTCATCAGCGCCAGCCCCTCTTTCGGCCGCAGGGTCAGGGGGGTGACCCCCAGCTCCCGATAGACCTCGGCGGCGGGGCGCAGCACACCATCGTGATGAAGCTCGCGCTCCCCCACCAGCACGGCGGCCACGTAGGAGAGCGGGGTGAGATCGCCGCTGGCACCCACCGACCCCTCTTCGGGAATGCGCGGCACCAGATCCTGCTCCAGCAGCCAGCAGAGCCGCTCGAGCAAGGCCGGGCTGACCCCGGAGACCCCCTGCGCCAGCGAGCAGAGCCGGGTCGCCAGCACGGCGCGCGCGGCATCGAGCTCGAGATCCGCCCCCAGCCCGCAGCCATGGAAGCGGGTCAGGTGCAGCGGCAGCTCAGGCACCAGTTCGGTCGGCACCGGCCGGGTCACCGAGTCGCCGTAGCCGGTGGTCACCCCGTAGATGACCCCCTCTTCGGCCAGCAGCCGGTCGAGAAAGTCGGCGCCCCGCTGGATGCGGGCCATGAAAGCCGGATCCGGATTCAGTGCGGGGGTGGCGCGCCCTTCGGCCAGCGCCACCACGTCCTCTATGGTCAGCGGCTCGGCGCCGAAGGTGACCCTTCTCATCTCACTCTTGTTCATCGGTCAGCTGCCAGAAATCAAAAAAGTTGAACCAGTCCAGCGGGGCCTGCAGGCAGTGATGCTGCAGGCGATCGGCATAGGCCTGCACCCGGGACGCAAGAATCTGTTGGCGCCCCTGCCGTGGCAGGGGCTGGCCGTCGGCAAAGGGCTCGAAATGTACCCGAAAGCGGCCCTGCTCCTTGAGGCCGAACATCAGGTAGACCGGGCAGCCCAGCACGCTGCTGAGCACGAAGGGGCCGAGCGGAAAGGGCGCCGGCGCGCCGAGAAAGTCGGCCCAGATCACCCGCTTCTCCCGGGTCACCGAGGTGCGATCGCCGACGATCACCACCCACTCCCCTCGCTCCAGCTTCTCCTTGAGCAGGATGGCGGTATCGGCCCCCAGCTCCTGCACCTGGATGAGATTGAGGTGCGAATCCGGGCTTATCTGCTTGAGCAGGGCGTTGAAGCGGGCCGCGTGGCGGGTGAACACCAGCGCATTGATGCGCAGCCCCTGCTTGCGGCTGCCCAGGGCGCGGCACAGCTCCAGATCGCCTAAGTGGGAGCCCAGCAGCAAAACCCCCTGACCGCTGTTGATGGCGGCCTGGTAGTGCTCCGCCCCCACCAGCTCCACCTGTTGCTCCGTGATGTCGCCGCGCCAGCCCGCCAGCTTGTCGAGCGCCGCCTCGCCAAAGCGCAGGAAGTGGCGAAAGCTCGATCTCGGCTCAGGGGGCAACACCACACCGCTCGCATCGGCGAAGGACTCGAGGCGGGTCAGATAGGCTTGGGATGCCTGGCGCTGGGCCCGACCGGTCAGCCAGAAGTAGCCGATGACCGGGTAGAGCAGCAGGGAAAACCCGCGCCGCCCCAGCAGGCGATAGCTGGTCAGCATGATCTGCATGCCGAGCAGGGATCCTCGCTCCGGGGTGCGTGACCAGTGGGTACGCCGCTCACGCCACAGCTGCGCCGCCCGAGCGCCGAGACGGCGGGGCCAGCGGCCGATGCGCAGCAGCTGATCCCACAGCAGGCGGCACACCAGCCGGGTGTGCATCCAGGAGATGTCGCGGTTGTCGCGCCAGAGCTGGAAGTGGGAGCTGCCATCGGCGGGATAGATGACCCGGGTCGGCACGAAGCGCACCGCCACCCCGGCCCAGTAGAGGCGCACCATCACCTCGGTGTCGAAATCCATCCGCCGGCCGAGCGCCACCCGCTCGAGCAGCGCGCAGGTGGCCACCAGCGGATAGACCCGAAAGCCGCACATGCTGTCCTTGATGGCGAACGACAGCGTCTCGATCCAGACCCAGACATGGGTGATGTAGCGGCCGTAGAGGCGCCCCTTGGGCACGGAATCATCGTAGAGCGGGCGGCCGGAGACAAGCGCCGCCGGGTGCTTGTCCGCCTCGGCCAGCAGGGCCGGAATGTCAGCCAGATCGTGCTGGCCGTCGGCATCCACCTGCAGGGCGTGGCTGAAGCCGAGTGCATGGGCGCGGCGCAGCCCCGTCATCACGGCGCCGCCCTTGCCCTGGTTGTGGGGGTGGCGCAGCAGGGTAACCCAGGGGTAACGCGCGGCCAGCGCAGCCAGCTCGGCGGCGGCGACCGGCTCGCTACCATCGTCGATCAGCAGACAGGGCAGCCCGTATTCGGCCAGCCGTGCCAGCACGGCGGCCAGCGGGCCGGCGTGGTTGTAACAGGGGATGAGAATGCAGGGCGTCATGGGGTCAGCCGCACCCGTCCGCTGCTCGCTGGCTCATCGCCGAGCAGATAATGAAAGAGGAGCTGGCCCTTGTCCGCCTGCCACTGCAGGTGCAGGCTGCACTCGGCCCCGGGGCGCAGGGGGCGCTGGAACTTGAGCTGATCCACCCCGTGAAACGGCTGCGCCAGCTTGAGCAGGCTGGCGGCATAGTGCATCACCCAGTGGATCTGGGTCACTCCAGGCAGCAGGGGCGCACCGGGGAAATGGCCTGTAAACCAGGGCAAATCGGGATCGAGCCGCAGTTGCAGGCGCACCCCGTCGGCCAGCGTCTCGCAGGCCAGCACGGTGGGCAAGGTATTCGCTGGCAGAGTGTCAACCGAGAGGCTCATCGAACAGCTCCTTGAGTTGTGGCCAGGGCCGCTTGCCCTGAGCGTTGACGGGCATCTGCTCGACCCGGCGCACGCTGCGTGGCAGGGCAACCGGCTCGAGCCAGGGACGCAGCTGCTGGCGCAGGGCCAGCAGGAAACGCCCGGGCCCGAGCTCGGCCCAGCGGGCGGCGCCCAATTCGCTCAGCACCAGCACGGCGCCGAGGATCTGGCGCTGGCCCTGTTGCAGCGGCAGCACGGCGGCCGCTTCCACCTCCGCCAGCCCCTGCAGGCGCGCCTCCACCTCGTCGAGGGAGATGCGCTTCTCCTCCAGCTTGACCACCCGATCCTGGCGGCCCAGCAGCTCGAAACCGCCCTCGTGCAAGGCGATGCGATCGGCGCAGGCGAGCCACTCCGCCGTCGGCAGGAAGGGGGAGCGCAGCAGCAGGCCCTGCTCCGGGCCGACCCGCACCTCGACCCCGGGCAGTGTCGTCCAGGGAGTCTGTACCTGGTGGCGCTGACGCCAGCCGATGCCGCCGGTCTCGCTGCTGCCGAAGATCTCCACCGGCAGCTGACCGAACAGCTGTCTGGCCTGCTGGGCATCGCCCGGTTGCAGGGGGCCGCCGGAGGAGACGATCAGCCGGCAGCCGGCGGCAGCAATGGCCGGGTCGAGCCGGCTCAGAAACGCAGGAGAGGCGATCAGGCACCAGGGGGCCGTTTGCAGCGCCAGCTGCTCCGGATAATCGATGCTGCGGCGATCAAAGGGGATACCGAGACCAAGCGGCAACAGAATGCGAAACAGCAGGCCGTAGATGTGCTGGTGACTGACGCTGGCCAGCACCCGGGTGCCCGCCAGCCGCTCGCCCCACAACGCCATCTGCACCCGCAACTCCGCCTCCAGCTGGGGCCAGGCCTTGGAGATCGCCTTGGGCTCGCCGGTGGAGCCGGAGCTGAACAGGGTGAGACTGAGGCGCTCGGGCGGCAGGACCGCGCCGTCTGCATCCGGTTCGTCATCCGCCACCAGCAGCGGCAGCCTGAGCTGCGCCGCCGTGAGCGCCGCACCCGGCAGCTCGCCGTCGGTGAGCAGGCCGTCGAACTGGCTCTGCAGCGCCTGCAGACCGGCCAGCCGCTGATGGCCCGGCAGGATGGCCCTGTGCCCGCCGAGGGCGCAGGCAAGCAGCGCCTGGGCAAACAGCAGGCTGTCATCGAAACAGAGTGCCCAGCGCATGCTTGGCCGCTCGGGGCCGGCCAGACGGGCCATGGCCCGCGCCAGTTGCAGGCTGCCACGGCGCAGCTCGGCCAGGGTCACCTCGCCATCCGGGCCGAACGCCACCACGCGCTCGCCGTCCCGCTGCCAGATAGTTTGCAGCAGGGTCATGGGGCCAGCCTCTTGAGCAGGCGGCGGCGCACCAGATACTCAGCGCCCATCAGGCCGCCCATCAGGGCGTAGCTGATGAGACCGTTGTAGAGGCTCCAGAGCGCCAGATCCCTGTGCCAGATGGTGAAGGCCGCCAGCGCGCCGTTGATGACGAAGAAGCCGCACCAGACCTGGGTCACCCGCCGGGTGTAGCCGATGGCTGCCGGCGGCAAAGCGGGATCCTGCAGGCGGGCCAGCCGCTCCACCAGGCTCATGGGACGGGTCAGGCTCCAGCCGAACAGACAGAGCAGCGCCAGGCTCACCGCCAGCGGGTAGTAGAGCAGCCAGTGCCGGGCGCTGAACAGGGCAGACAGCAGGGTCAGCCCCAAGCCGATGCAGGCCAGCAGGCGGCCCAGCCAGAGCCACTCCGGCAAGAGGCCGAGCCGGACCCGCCCCTTGAGCAGGCCGGGCAAGAGCCGCAGCGAGAAGATGAGCAGCAAGCCGAGCAGCAGCGGGGTCTGACCGGCGTGGGTCAGCCCCCAGTAGACCGCCAGCGGGTAGAGCAGCAGGGCACCACCGGCCAGCCAGGAGAGCCAGCGCATCATGGCAGGGCGTGCACCGGCATCAGGCGTCGGCCAGCAGACGCTCGACCGCATCCACCACGTCATTGACGCTGCGCACCGACTTGAACTCTTCCGGCTTGATCTTCTTGCCGGTCAGCTTCTGCAGGTGCACCACCAGATCGATGGCGTCGATGCTGTCGAGCTCGAGATCCTGATAGAGACGGGCCTCGGGGGTGATGGCCTCTTCGTCGACCTCGAACAGCTCGACGAGGGCAGCCTTGATCTGGGCAAAGATGTCGTCACGGGTCATGGCTCAGGCCTCCCCTTTCGACTGGGCCTGCACCAGGGCGACCAGCGCCGTGACACAGGCAAAATGACGACGGGTGTTTTCATCCTCGGCGGAGAGCACGATGCCGTAGCGGCCCTTGATGGCAAGGCCCAGCTCCAGCGCATCGATGGAGTCCAGCCCCAGGCCGTCACCGAACAACGGCGCCTGACTGTCGATGTCGTCAGGGGTGAGCCCCTCGAGGTTAAGGCTGTCGATGATGAGTTGTTTTATCTCTAGATGCAGGTCTTGCATAACTGTTCCACATGCTGTCATTGGGGCCCCGGTTGCAGGGCCTGGGTGAGAAACCGGGTCAACTGGCGGGCGGCCAGCGCACTGCTCTGGCCGGTGGCGACCACCTCGTCCGCCGCCACTTGCTGCAGGAATTCTATGGTGAAAATCGGCTTATTTTCCGGGATCTTGAACCATTTGTCCTGCTTGGTGAGAAATCGGGTGCTGCAGTGGATCCGCACCAGTTGCAACGGCACCTGGCTGCGCACCGCCAGCTGGGCCGCACCGCGCTGCAGCTTGATGGGTTCGCCCGGGGTGGTGCGGGTTCCTTCCGGGAACACCAGCAACAGGCCGCCGGCCCGGATCCGCGCTTGGCACAGGGCCAGCAGATCCTCGCCTGCCACGTTGGGCAGGTAGTCGGCCGCCCGTACCACGCCGCCGATGAAGGGGTTGCGCCAGAGGGACTGCTTGACGATGCAGTCGCACACCGGCATCTCGGCCGCCAGCATGACGTAATCGAGCAGACTGGGGTGATTGGCCACCACCAGGGCGCCGCGCAAGTGGGCGGGCATGCCGCTCACGCGGTAATCGAGCACTCCCCAGCCGCGCAGCACGCCGAGAAACAGCCGAAAGCTGTGGCGAATGGTGAGCTGGGCCAGGGTACGGCGCCGCTCGCCGCGCAGACAGAGCGCCAGCAGCGGAAACCAGAACAGGGAGAGCAGCAGACCGCCCACTCCGAACAGGGTGAAGCCCAGAGCCGTGCCGATCAGCCGCCAACCCCGGTTCAGCAACGCTGCCATCTCCACTCCTGACGGTCGTCAGCGAGGAGCAGGCTCGGCTCGCCTCGCAGCAGGGCACGCCAGCAAGCCAGACTCTGGGGCAACGGGCGGGCAGCCGACTCGACGGTGCCACGCGCCCCCGCGCAGTGCCACTGGTCGCCCGCCGTCAGCACCAGCCCCAGCGCATGGGGTGGCGCCTCTTCCGCCAGCCAGGGGCGGTGAAACGCGGGCACCGGCCCCTCGAAGGCCACCAGCAACACCCGACGGGCACTGGCCTGCAGGGCGCAGACCGCTTCGGTCAGGCCCGCCATCAGGCTGTTCTCCCCGGCGGCCAGCGAGGTCATGGGGATGGCAGCCTTGCCCTGAATGGAGCAGAGCCCGGCGGCGGTGTTGTGCACCGACATGGAGAAATCGGTGGGCGACAACGCCTGCCCGTCCGCCAACGCCTGCAGCAGGGTCATGGAGCGGGCCAGCTCGCCGTGGCGGCTGACGAAGACGGCACTGTCTATCTGGTGGCGGGCCAGCAGGCTCAGCCCCACCTGCACCGCCAGCCGGGCGCCCTGACTCAGGCGGCGCGCCATCATCATCGGCAGCAAGGGGGTGGCGGGAAACGGCGGGTCGACCGGCCAGCGGCCCTGCTGCGCCCACGCCTGCCAGGCAGCCTCATCGGCCAGACCGGGTGACAGGGCCTGACTATCCAGCAGCGAGAAAGAGAGCATGTTTCGGGCAACCTGTCCTTACATCGATGGGTGGACGCGAAGATGATAAAAGGCACTCACCCGGCGGGCAGTGCCTGCTCCACGACATTGAATGGCGTCATCGGCTTAATACCGGCGGATAATACCATTATTCATCAAAAATAATAGCCAGCGCAGATTATCAACCGCCTTGGTGATTGAAAATAAACTATTTGTGTTGTCTCATTGCCACGCCCAAATTGATGAATATCCTTCCCAAGGAAAATATTATGAAACTCATTAATAAAATATCCCTGCTGCTGGCCTGTGCCCTGCTTGCCGCCTGCTCCACCAGTCAGCCAATTCGCAATATGGCAGCCAATCCGGTGCCCTTCAATCTGACCGAAGAACAGGTGGCCAATGCCATTATTACGGCCGGCATCAGCAAGAGCTGGGTAATGCGCCAGGAGCAGCCAGGACTAATTCGAGGCCAGGTCAATGTGCGCCAGCATCAGGCGGTGATCAATATTCCTTATAGCGCTCGCGATTATTCCATTAATTATGTGAGCAGCGTCAATCTGGACGACAAAGGCAAGGGCAGCATCCACCGCAGTTATAACCGCTGGGTACTGGGTCTGAATCAGGCCATTCAGGCTGAACTCGCCCGCACCCAGAGCCGCTGATCCGGCAGGAGCCACCCCGTGAATCACTATCAGGCGGATCCCTACAACGCGCTGGAAGCCATCAGCGAGGCCCAGAAAATCGCCTTCGGGCCCATGTTGTTCCAGGCCAGCTGGTGCCTGCGTGAAACCGGGGTGCTGGCCTATCTCGAGACCCGCGGCTCCCAGGGAGCCGCGCTGGCCGACATCGCCCAGGCGTGTCAGCTCAGCGAATACGGCGCCGGCGTGCTGCTGGACATGGGGCTCGGCGGCGGGCTCTGCTATCTGAGCGAGGAGCACTATGTGCTGGGCCGGGTCGGCAAATACCTGCTGCACGACGCCATGAGCCGGGTCAATCTCGACTTCACCCAGCACGTCTGCTATCAGCCCCTCGCCCACCTGCTCGACGCCATCCGTGACGGCACCCCGGCCGGTCTGCAGGAGTTCGGCCCCTGGCAGACCCTCTATCCGCACCTGAGCGAGCTGCCCGAGCCGGCCCGCCGCAGCTGGTTCGCCTTCGATCACTTCTACTCCGACTGGGCCTTCCAGCAGGCCCAGGACAAGGTGTTCGGCTATGAGCCGCGCCACCTCTACGATCTGGGTGGCAACACCGGCAAGTGGGCCATCGCCTGCGCCAGGCGGGATCCGGCGCTGCAGGTCACCATTCTGGATTTGCCCGAGCAGCTGGCACTGGCCAGCCGCAACATCGAGGAGGCGGGGCTGGCGGCGCGGGTACATGGCCACCCGGTGGATCTGCTGCAGGCGGGCCCCCTGCCCGGCGAAGCGGACATCTGGTGGATGAGCCAGTTTCTCGACTGCTTCAGCCACGCGCAGATCGTCGCCATCCTGAACCGGGTCAGACTGGCCATGAAACCGGACGCCCGGGTCTGCATCCTGGAGCTGTTCTGGGACAGACAATCCTTTGAAGCCGCCAGTTTCAGTCTCAACGCCACCTCCCTCTACTTCACCTGTCTGGCCAACGGCAACAGCCGCTTCTACCACTCCAAACAGCTGTACCAGTGCCTGCGCGAGGCCCACTTTCACGTGGAGGCCGAGCACGAGATCCCGGGGCCGGGCCACACCCTGCTGGTTGCCCGCCCGCTGCACACGAGGCCATAATGCCGCCATCGGCATGGAGATGATGATGAAACGAGAAGGAGCACGGCATGAGGCGTGACTGCATGACCCTGATGGCCCTCGGCCTGACCCTGGGCAGCCTGCTCGGCGGCTGCGCCGACATCAAGGAGGCGGGCAGAACCGTGGGGCACACCACCCGCAACGTGACCCGCGAGATTGGCCACACCACCCGCGACGTGACCCGGGAGATCGGCCACGGCACCCGGGATACCGTCAAGAAGGTCGGGGATGAACTGAGCAAATGAAAACAGGGGCCACGGCCCCTGTTTTCATGGTGTTCATGACCAGGCTCAGTTACCCCACATGGCCATCAGCTGAGACTCCATGGCCTCTTCCTGCTCATCCGGCAGCTCGGCGAAGAAGTCCAGCCCGGTCTGCTCCTCCACCGCATCCACCGTCACTATGTAGTCTGCCAGCTTGCTGGCCGACACGTTCTGCTGCGGCAAGATGAAGGCGATCGCCTCCTTGTTGGCCACATCCATCACCACCCGGTAATAGGCGTGGGGCACGGTCACGCCGTTGCCGATGGAGGCGTCGGAGTTGGTGAAGATGGGGCCGGTGATCACGTAGACATCCTGATAGGCGATGGCCCACTGCCGGGTCTTCTCCTCCAGGATGCGCCAGGCCCCCTGGTTGAGCGCCGGCAGCTGCGGGGTCATGTTGGTCAGCAGAAAGCTCTGCTTCATGGTGGTGGCGGTGGAGCGCATGTCCGCCGCCGGCGCCTGATGGCCGCGGTCATAACCTGAGCCCTTGTAGTCGGCCAGGGTGGCGCGGAACTGCACCGGCACCTCCTTGTCCTCAGCAAAGGCATCCTTGCGCGGCACCTGGCCTTGGGCGCTGGCGGCCGTCATCCGGTAAGAGACCCAGTCAGAGACCTTGGTGTCGTAGTTGTAACCGGCGGCATAGCCGTCCCGGCACAGCAGTTGACTGGATTGGCTGGGCACCCCGAGCTTGACGTGATCCTTGCATTGGAAACCCGCCGCCAGGCTCGGGAAGGTGGTGAGAGTGAATCCGATAGCCAGAACTAATTTATTGATATTATTCATTATTATGCCACTCCTTGTATTAGGCGGAGTGATTTGACACCAGGTCGGATGAGTAAGGCAATCGAACAAATTGTGAGCGTGCCGGAAATGTGAAGAGGGCTGCAAATCGGTAAAATCGACGCCGCCAGCTGGGGGATTGTCATCCTTTTGTCATTGTGTCAGTGCAGCAACTTTGACTGGCTTATCAGATAGATAGGCATGAAAAAGCGGAGCCGGTGGCTCCGCTGCAATCATCACTCCCGCTCAGCTCTTGACCTGAGGCCTGGGGGTATCGGGTTGGGAGGGCGGCAGAATAGGCAACACGATCTGCGGCTGCTCGCCGGTCAGGCTCTTGAGGTAGGCGGTCATGTCGTCCGCCTCCTGCTCGCTCAGGGTCTGGCCAAGCTGGATGTCCGCCATGATCTGCACCGCCTCCTTCAGATCCCACACAGAGCCGTCGTGGAAGTAGGGGTAGGTCAGCTCGATGTTGCGCAGGGTCGGCACCTTGAACCAGCCGATGAACTGCTTCTCGCCGGTCACCCCACCGCGTCCCTGGGCCGGGTTGTCGGTCTTGAACGGCTTGACCAGCCCCATCTTCTGGTAGGAGTTGCCGCCGATGGCCACCCCGTTGTGGCAGGCGGTGCAGCCCTTATCCTTGAACAGCTGATAGCCCTTCAGCTGCTGCGCGGTCAGCGCCTTGCCATCCCCCTTCAACCAGCGATCGAACGGCGCATTGGGGGTGACCAGGGTCTCCTCGAAGGCGGCGATGGCATCGGTCACCTCATCGATGCCGAAGTCTGCCTTGCCGTACACGGCGCTGAACCGGGCCCGGTACTCGGGCAGGGTGTGCAGGGTCTCCACCGCCAGCTTGTGGGTGAAGGCCATCTCCAGCGGGTTCTCGATGGGGCCCGCCGCCTGCGCCTGCAGATCCTTGGCGCGCCCATCCCAGAACTGCACGAAATTGAGGCTGGAGTTGAGCACGGTGGGCGAGTTGATCGGCCCCTCCTTCCACTTGTGGCCGAGGGAACTGACCTGGTTGTCTACCCCGCCGGTCGCCAGGTTATGGCAGGAGTTGCAGGAGATGGCGTTGGATTTCGAGAGCCGCTGCTCGAAGAACAGCATCTTGCCCAGCTCGACTTTTTCCGGTGCGCTCACCTTGGCCGCTTCCACCGGCTGGATCGGCTCGTTCGCCCACCCCATCCCTGGCAGGCCCAGCGCCAGCAACAGACAATATTTATTCATTTTTTCTCTCTCCCTTGTGGCTGTGCATAACAGCAGCCTCAGCCTGCCCGGGAAAGCCTGTGCATTATTTGCTCAAGATCAAATGAGACCAACAAAAACCACATTAAAAACAAGTGATTAATATATTTCAGACGGACTGATGGCGGGGACTTGCGCGGCAAAAAAGAGCTGAATTCCGATGAATTAATTATGAGCAAATTCATCTGCGATAACAGCCAATTAATTAGATTGCTGTCATTGAATAAAGCGATTATTCAATATGCAGGCGTGGCCGCCCATTATTTAGATTCATATAAAATGCATCATAAATATCGTCGGCGATCACCCAGCCAATAATAAAAATACCGTCTGACCTTCTGTATCCCGCAATTCAGATGATGCCTTCCGTTATTTCCTCGTCAATGCAGGAAACGGATCGCCGTGCTTTTCAATCAAGATAAGGATGCATGATGAGAAAGTCCCTGTTGGCCGCCGCCCTGTTGCTCTGCCCCGCCGCCTTCGCCGCCACCCCCCATTGGGAATACAGCGGTGAGGCCGGCCCGGCGCAGTGGGCCAGACTGACCCCGGAATTTGGCCAGTGCGCGGGCAGCAACCAGTCGCCGGTCAACCTCGACGGTCTGGTCGAGGCCGAGCTGGCCCCGCTGCAGTTTCACTACCTGACGGGGGGCCGCAGCGTCACCAACAACGGCCACACGGTGCAGGTCGACTATGCCCCTGGCAGCAGCCTTGAGCTCGACGGCATGCGCTTTGAGCTCAAGCAGTTCCACTTCCACGCCCCCAGCGAAAACCTCATCAAGGGCCACTCCTATCCGCTGGAGGGGCACCTGGTGCATGCCAACACCAAGGGTGAGCTGGCGGTGGTGGCGGTGATGTTCGAGCCGGGCCAGGCCAATGCTGCCCTGAGCCAGGCCTGGCAGGTGCTGCCAGCCAAGGCGGGAGAGAGCCACGCCTTCAAGAAACCGATCTCGGCCGAACAACTGCTGCCCACCAAACGCGACTACTACCGCTTCATCGGCTCGCTGACCACCCCGCCCTGCTCGGAAGGGGTGCGCTGGCTGGTGATGAAGCAGCCGGTGCAGGTGAGCCAGGCCCAGATCGATGCCTTCAAGGCGGTGATGCACCACCCCAACAACCGCCCCGTACAGCCGCTGCACGGTCGACTGGTGCTGCAATAACGTCCCCGTCGCTCACCGAGCCAACATGAAAAAGAGGGCCCGTGGGCCCTCTTTTTTCATTCACCACGAGCCGTTACAGGCTGGCGGCGATGCGCGCCCCCAGCGCGGCGTTGTTCAGTACCAGCTGAATGTTGGCTGCCAGCGAGTTGCCACCGGTCAGTTCGCACACCCGGGCCAGCAGGAAGGGGGTGGACTCCTTGCCCTTCACCCCCTGCTCGTCCGCCTCTTGCAGTGCCTGGGCAATGGCGGCGTCAATGTCGGCCTTGGGCATGGCAAACTGGGTCGGGATCGGGTTGGCCACTACGGCGCCACCCGCCAGCCCCAGCTCCCACTTGAGGCGCAGCGCCTGCGCGATCGCCGCCGGGCTCTCGAGGTGGTAATCCACCTTGAAGCCGCTCTCGCGGGTGTAGAAGGCGGGCAGCTCCTCGGTCTGGTAGCCGATGACGGGCACGCCCTGGGTCTCGAGGTACTCCAGGGTCAGACCGATGTCGAGGATCGACTTGGCACCGGCGCAGACCACGGCCACCGGGGTCTGGGCAAATTCCTGCAGGTCGGCCGAGATGTCGAAGGTCTCCTGGGCACCGCGGTGCACCCCGCCGATGCCGCCGGTGGCGAATACCCGGATCCCGGCCATGGCGGCAATGATCATGGTGGAGGCCACCGTGGTCGCCCCCAGCCCCTTGTTGGCCAGCACGAAGGGAATGTCGCGGCGGCTGCACTTGGTGGCGGCATGACCGGCCCGGCCCAGCGCCTCCAGCGCCCCCTCATCCAGACCCACCTTGAGGCGGCCATCGATGATGGCGATGGTGGCCGGCACGGCGCCGTTGTCGCGCACCACCTGCTCGACCTGGCGCGCCGTCTCCACGTTCTGCGGATAGGGCATGCCGTGGGAGATGATGGTGGACTCCAGGGCCACCACCGGCTTGCCGGCAGCAAGGGCTTCAGCGACGACCGGTTGGATATCGAGGTAAGCGTTCAACATGGGTACTCCTCCAGCATGCGTTCAACGGCGGCCTTGGATAGGCCAGAAAAGACGGTATCGGAACAATTGACGGTGAGGGCGGCGCAACCGAGGGCGAACCGGGTTGTCTCCATGATGCCCTGCTCCTGCAACCAGGCGTGGGCCAGCCCCGCCATGAAGGCATCGCCGCCGCCGGTCACGTTGACGACCGGGCTGCCAAGCACGGGCAGATGGCCCTGGCACTCCCCGTCGCTATAGAAAATCCCCTGATCGCCGAGGCTCAGGAACAGCCGCTGCACCCCGGCGCGGTGGAACCAGGCCGCCGCCATAGGCCAGGTGTCGGGCCCGGCGATAGTGAAGCCGCACAGCTGCTCCGCCTCGCTGCGGTTGGGTTTGAGGGTGTGGATGCGGTGCAGCCAGGGGCGGATCTTCTCCACCTTGGCCACCGAGACAGTGTCGACGAAGATGATGTGCTCCCCCTGGCGCTCGAACAGCCAGTCGAGGGTGTGGGTGGCGAGGTTGGTGTCGAGCACCCAGAGCCGGGCCGCGCCAAGAAAACCGCTCAAGGGGGTGAGCCTGGCCGGGGTGAGCTGCTCGATGATCGCCATGTCGTTGACGGCGCAGCTCATCTCGCCACTGCCATCGTGCAGGCTGAGGTAACAGGAGGTCGCCTGGCCATCCAGCATCAGCACCTGGCGCACGTCGACGCCGGCACGCTGGGTCACGTCCAGCAGGTGATGGCCGTATTGATCATTGCCCACCGCGCTCAGCAGCCGGGTATCGGTGCCGAGGCGCGCCAGGTTCTCGGCGATGTTGCGCCCCACCCCGCCAGCCGAGGTGCGTACCTTGCCGGGATTGGAATCCCCGATGCGCAGGTTGTCGTGGCTGCAGCCGCAGATATCCATGTTGGCGCCGCCGATCACCACGGCGTAGGGCCCTTCGCGCAGCACATAACCGCGCCCCTGCACATAGCCCTGGCGCATCAGGCTGGAGATATGGCTCGCCAGCGCCGAGCGGCTGATGCCGAGTCTGTCTGCCAGCTCCTGCTGGGCAATCATGGGGTCCTGGCGCAGCAGGGCGAGGATCTCTTGCTCACGTTCCGTCATAGACAAACATCCAGTTACAAACGTTTGTCCATTATTTCCGAAAAACGTTTACCCGCCATCGCCTCGTGCAAAAATTGTCGGCTTGCGCACAAAAAATCACCGGGCAAAACCCGGTGACAGGAAAACGGTTTTCAGATGGTGCCATTCACCCCAGCAACACCCAGACCTCGCCGGCACTGTGCATCACCGGCCAGCAGGCGA
This sequence comes from Aeromonas sp. QDB34, assembly GCF_027705405.1. Lineage (NCBI taxonomy): Bacteria > Pseudomonadati > Pseudomonadota > Gammaproteobacteria > Aeromonadales > Aeromonadaceae > Aeromonas > Aeromonas sp. QDB34. Next base: position 223,438 of record NZ_JAPDBT010000005.1, read on the forward strand.
CCCGCAATGCCGGGTCGTCCAGGCAGCGGCCATCCGCCAGGGCATAACGCTGCTTGTAGAGCGGCGAGGCCACTACCGGCTCACCGTCGCAATCCCCCACCAGGCCGCGGCCCAGCACCGCCACCCCGGTCAGGGGATCCACCGCGTCCAGCGCATAGACCCGCTCACCGAGCCGGAACAGCGCCAGCGCCCTGCCCCCCAGCCAGGCGCTGCGCCCCGCCTGCTCCGGCAGGGCGGCCAGCTCGCATGCCCGCAGCCACTCGCCATGCTCCGATGGCAACATATCGTCCTTGAGTCTGTTCATCTCAACCTCCCGTTCCTTATGGCTGCTGCCCAACTCACAGCTACCGTTCATACCCTCTCCTTGATAGTGATGACTGGCTTGCAACACGCAGGCCCGGTTCATACCACCGCCTTGACTGCGATATCCGGCACCCACTGACCCCGCTCCTCCCGCCGTGGCGGCGTCTGGTCCTCGGGCCGGTTGACGAAGGCCTCGAACAGTTTCAGCTTGTCCGGATCCGCCAGGGTACTCTTCCACTCGCACTGCCAGCTGCCGACGATCCCCTCCATCATGGCTTCCAGCTCGGCGCCGATGCCGAGCCGGTCCTCGATGATCACCGACTTGAGGTAGTCGAGCCCCCCCTCCATGCCCTCCATCCAGACCGAGGTGCGTTGTAGCCGATCGCCGGTGCGCACGTAGAACATCAGCAGCCGGTCGATGTAGCGGATCAGGGTCGCCTCGTCGAGATCGGTGGCGAACAGGTCGGCGTGGCGCGGCCGCATGCCGCCGTTGCCGCACACATAGAGGTTCCAGCCCCGTTCGGTGGCGATGACGCCGATGTCCTTGCTCTGGGCCTCGGCGCACTCCCGGGTGCAGCCGGAGACCGCAAACTTCAGCTTGTGGGGAGCCCGCAGCCCCTTGTAGCGGTGCTCCAGGGTCTGGGTCAGGGTCATGGAGTCCTGCACCCCGTAGCGGCACCAGGTCGAACCCACGCAGGACTTCACGGTGCGCACCGACTTGCCGTAGGCCTGGCCGGTCTCGAACCCCGCAGCCACCAGCTCTCCCCAGATGGCGGGCAGCTGATCGACCCGGGCACCGAACAGGTCGATGCGCTGGCCACCGGTGATCTTGGTGTAGAGGCCGTACTTGCGCGCCACCTCGCCGATGGTGATGAGACCGTCCGGGGTGATCTCCCCGCCCGGAATGCGCGGCACCACCGAGTAGGTGCCGTCCTTTTGCAGGTTGGCGAGGAAGGCATCGTTGCTGTCTTGCAGGGCGCGGTGGGGCTGCGCCAGCACGTGCTCGTTCCACAGCGACGCCAGGATGGAGGCGACCGTCGGCTTGCAGATGTCGCAGCCCAGCCCCTTGCCGTGCTTGTCGCGCAGCGCCTCGAAACTCTTCAGCTCGCCGACCCTGGCCAGGTGATAGAGCTCCTGACGGCTGTGGGCGAAGTGCTCGCACAACCCCTTGTCCGCCTCGACCCCGAGATCCTCCAGGGTCTGCTCCACCACCTGCTTGAGCAGGTTGCCGCAGCCACCGCAGCCGGTGCCCGCTTTGGTGCAGCTCTTCACCGCCGCCAGCTCGTGATTGCCCGCCTTGACGGCGGCCACCACGGCCCCCTTGCTGACGTTGTGGCAGGAGCAGAGGATGGCGCTGTCCGGCAGCACCAGAGGCGCGGGGACGGCCCCCGCCTCCCCCACCAGCAGGGAGAGCGGCGGCTGGGGCAGTGCCACCCCGTTCTGGTAGTACTGCAGCAGCCGCTCATAATCGGCGCCGTCTCCCACCAGGATGGCGCCGAGCAGCCGGCTCCCCTCGCCGTCGGTCACCAGCTTCTTGTAGATACCGTTGACCCTGTCCAGCAACAGCAGCTCCTGGGCGCCGGCGGTGCTGGCGTGGGCGTCGCCGATGGAGCCCACGTCCACCCCCATCAACTTGAGCTTGGTGGACATGTCCGCCCCCGCGAAGCGGCTCTCGCCGCCGCACAGGCTGGCCACGGCGGCCCGGGCCATCTGGTAGCCGGGGGCCACCAGCCCGAAGATGCGGCCCTGCCAGAGCGCGCATTCGCCGATGGCGAGGATGGCGGGATCCGAGCTGTGGCAGCCGTCGTCGATGCAGATGCCGCCGCGCTCGCCGATGTTCAGCCCGGCCTGACGGGCCAGGCCGTCGGCGGGTCGGATGCCGGCCGAGAACAGCAGCACGTCTGTCTCCAGATGAGAGCCATCCTTGAAGCGCAGCCGGTGGCGGGCCTGCTCCCCATCCTCGATGCACTCGGTGGCCTTCTCCACCAGCACCTCGACCCCGAGCGCCCGGATCTTGTCCCGCAGCACGGCGCCGCCGCTCTCGTCGAGCTGCACCGGCATCAGCCGCGGGGCAAACTCCACTACCTGGGTCTTGAGGCCGAGCAGGCGCAGCGCGTTGGCCGCCTCCAACCCGAGCAGACCGCCGCCGATCACCACGCCGCTGCGCGCGCCGGCGCAGGCATCGCGGATGGCGGCGAGATCCGCCAGGGTGCGATAGACGAAGCAGCCGGCCCGCTGATGGCCAGGGATGGGGGGCACGAAGGGGACCGAGCCGGTCGCCAGCACCAGTCGGTCGTAACCGAACTGCTTGCCACAGGCCAGGGTCAGGGTGCGGGTGTCTCTGTCCAGCACCTCCACCTCGGCCCCCAGCCGCAGCTCTATGCCCTGTGCCTCGTACCAGGTGGGATCCGCCATCCGCAGCGCCTCGGGCGCCTTGCCGCCGAATACCTCGGAGAGGTGCACCCTGTCGTAAGCGGGATCCGGCTCGGCGCCGAATACCGTCACCTCGAAACGCTCGAGGCCGCCGGCCGCCACCAGCTGCTCGATGAAGTGATGACCCACCATTCCATTGCCTACCACCAGCAGCCGCTGTTTCTCAATCCTTTCTGGCGATTCGACGAAGTGATGATCGAGCAAATCCATGCCGTTACCCACCACCTGCACTCTCTGCTTGTTGTCCATATTTCTCTTCCTTGAATAGATGGGCTCAGGCCCGGCGCTGACTGCGAACTGGCTCGGCCACCTTGAGGGGGGTCACCTTGCGCTGCTTCTCGTAGAGGAAGCGCAGCACCTGCTGACGCAGCTTGTGGTAGTGACCATCGTTCGCTAGGGCGACCCTGTCTCTGGGCCTTGGCAAGTCCACTGTCAGGATCTCCCCGACCGTGGCGGCGGGGCCATTGGTCATCATCACGATGCGATCGGAGAGCAGCACCGCCTCATCCACGTCGTGGGTGATCATGATGACGGTATTGCCAAGCTCGGCCTGAATGGCCATCAGCGCGTCCTGCAGATGGGCCCGGGTCAGGGCGTCGAGGGCGCCGAACGGCTCGTCCATCAGCAGCACCTTGGGGGAGAGTGACAGGGCACGGGCGATGCCGACCCGCTGCTTCATCCCCCCCGACAGCTCATGAGGCATCTTCTGGCTGGCGTGCTCCATCTGCACCAGGGAGAGGTAGTAGTCCACCCGCTCCGCCACCGCCCGCCGGTTCGGCTCCACCTGCCCCACCGCCAGCGCCACGTTCTGCCGGACGCTGAGCCAGGGCAGCAGGGCATGGTTCTGGAACACCATGGCCCGCTCCGGGCCCGGCCCCGCCACCTCGCGCCCGTCGAGGATGATGCCCCCCGTGGTGGGCTCCAGCAGCCCGGCCACCAGGTTGAGCACGGTGCTCTTGCCGCAACCGGAGTGACCGATGAGGGAGACGAACTCCCCCCGTTCGATACGCAGGTTGACCCGGCTGAGGGCCTCGAAGCGCCCCTGCTCCGTCTCGAACGAGATGCCGACGTCGCTTAACTGCAGATAACTCTTCATTGGCTCTTCTCCCGCCTGAATATGAAATTGGTTGTTAACGCAGCACCTGGCGCTTGTCCTGAAGCAAAGCCACTGCTGCAGGGCCTGGTTGCCTGCCGGCGGCCCTAGCGCAATACCTGGCGTTTGTCCCAAGAGAGCCACTGCTGCAGAGCCAGCATGCCCCTGTCCAGGGCGCAGCCGATGAGGCCAATGGTGATCACCGCCACCATGATGCGGGCCAGCGAGGTCGAGCCGCCGCTCTGGAACTCGTCCCACACGAACTTGCCGAGCCCCGGGTTCTGGGCCAGCATCTCCGCCGCGATCAGCACCATCCAGGCCACCCCCAGGGAGAGCCGCAGCCCGGTAAAGATCATGGGCAGGGCGCCGGGCAGCACGATGCGCCGCACGTGGGTCAGGAAAGAGAGCCGCAGCACCCGGCTGACGTTGTGCAGATCCCGGTCCAGCCCCGCCACCCCAACGGCGGTGTTGATCAGGGTTGGCCAGAGGGAGCAGAGGGTCACTGTCAGCGCCGAGGTGAGGAAGGACTTGGCGAGCCAGGGCGTCGGGCTGGCGTAAAGCGCGCTCACCACCAGGGTGATGAGCGGCAACCAGGCCAGCGGCGACACCGGTTTGAGCAGCTGGATCACCGGGTTGGCGGCGCGATAGAGCCCCTGATTCATGCCGAGCAGCACCCCGCACGGAATGGCTATCAGGGTCGCCAGCCCAAAGCCGCACAGCACGGTGAGCAGGCTGGTCCCTATCTGATCGAAGAAGGTGGGGCGCCCTGTATAAGGGCGCAGCTTCACCTCGGCCGCCGGATCCGCGGCCAGCCGCTCGGCGTTGCGCACCCGCTGGCGCTCGAGGAAGGCGCTCGCCTTCTCCCGCTCGGCCAGGTGATCCTGACCCAGCGACCAGAGCTGGCTGGCGGTGGCGAGCGGCCCCGGCAAGGTGCCCAGGCTGGTCTGCACCTGACTCGCCCCCCACTGCCAGAGGCCGAGGAACAGCAGCACGCCCAGCAGGGGCTGCACCAGGGTTTTCCAATCCATGATTTTCCACTGATGTCGTTTCATTGTGCGCTCCTCGCTCATTGCACCCGCTCATCGCCCTTGAGGCCGATGGCGAACTGCTGCAGATAGGCGTTGGGGTGGCGGCCGTCGTAGATGAGGCCGTCGATGAAGCCATCCTGCGGGCCGCGATAGCCCTGCTCACTGGCAAAGTCGGGGAAGTCCTGCGCCTTGAGCTTGCCCTCGGCGATCAGCGCCTCGGCGGCCTGGCGGTAGACCTCGGGTTGATACACCGCCTTGGCTACCTGCTCGAACCAGGCATCCGGCTTGGCCTCGGGGATCTGGCCCCAGCGCCGCATCTGGGTCAGATACCAGATGGCGTCCGAGTAGTAGGGGTAGGTAGCGTGATGGCGAAAGAAGACGTTGAAGTCCGGCAACTGGCGCACGTCCCCCTTGGCGTACTCGAAGGTGCCGGTCATGGAGCTGGCGATCACCGCCTCGTCCGCCCCCACGTACTCGGGTTTTGCCAAGAGTCTGGCCGCCTCGCGCCGGTTGCCGTTCTGCTCGGCATCCAGCCACCAGGCCGCCCGCAGCAGCGCCTTCACCAGCCGGATGTGGGCGTTGGGGTGGCGCTCGGCCCACTGCCGGGTGACGCCGAACACCTTCTCCGGGTTGTTGCGCCAGATCTCCTGATCGGTGATGACCGGCACCCCGATCCCCTTGGCGAGCGCTTGCTGGTTCCAGGGCTCCCCCACGCTGTAGCCGGCGATGGTGCCCGCCTCCAGGGTGGCGGGCATCTGCGGCGGCGGCGTCACCGACAGCAGCACATCCGCCTGGCGCTGGCCCGAGTTGTCCCCCAGCTTGGGCGCATAGAAACCAGGGTTGAGGCCGCCGGCCGCCAGCCAGTACCTGAGCTCGTAGTTGTGGGGAGAGACGGGGAACACCATCCCCATGTTGAACGGCTTGCCCGCCTGCCGGTATTGCTCCACCACCGGCTTGAGGGCGGCGGCGCTCACCGGCGCCGGCACCTTGCCCGCCACCGACTTGGGCAGTTGGGCCGCCATGGCGGCCCACACCGGCTTGGCCACCGTGATGGCGTTGCCGTTGAGATCCATGGCAAACGCCGTCACCAGCTCGGCCTGGGTACCGATGCCGATGTGAGCCGCCAGGGGCTGGCCTGCCAGCATCTGGGCGCCGTCCAGCTCGCCGTCGATCACCCGATCCAGCAGGATCTTCCAGTTCGCCTGGGCCTCGAGGGTGACGTAGAGCCCCTCGTCCTCGAAATAGCCACGCTCATAGGCCACCGCCAGCGGCGCCATGTCGGTCAGCTTGATGAAGCCGAGCTTGATCTCCTCCTGCTCGGGCGCCCCCACCGCGGCCAGCGCCGGCAGTGACAGCACCGCCAGCAGCATCCCCGCACATCCTTGTCGTCTGTTCATGCCATTCCCTCGCTCGGTTCCTGTTCCGGGCTGTCGCCCGCCTGCCTCGTTGCAGGATGACGACCAAAAAAAAGCCCCACCGATCCGGGATCGGTGAGGCTTCTTTGCCCTGTTGCCGGTGGAGCCTTGCGGCCTCACCACTGCGTCTTGTTCTGTCTGTTCGTTGATTCACTTTCCGTGCCAATCTGGCCGAGCCGCCGTTGGCGGGCCCTGAGCGGCCCGGGAGCCCCTTCCCTGTCCGTTTCTGCCCCTCAATGAGGCGCCGTTGCACCAAAACGGTTTGTCAGTCCCTTCAGAACCGGTTCGCGATCTGTCACGAGAGGTCGTCAGCAAGGTAAAGAGCTGCGCAGGAACCGGAGTTTATAGACATAAATGAGGATTCCGAGCAGCACATGAGCCTTGATCACGGCCTCGCAGTAGGAGCGTGGACCCGGTTCTCAGGCGGGCAGTGCCAAAAGAAGCTGCCGTGCCAGCTCCCCTAGGCTCAGGTGGCGGCTCATGGCAGTGCTGCGCATCAGCCGGTAGGCCTGCTCCTCGTCCAGCCCCTGATGGCGCATCAGCCGCCCCTTGGCCTGCTCGATCAACCGCCGCTCCACCAGCTGCCGGCGCAGCTCGCTCTCGGTCTGCGCCAGCGCCTGCACCATGGCCAGCTGGCTGCGGGCCAGTCGCAACCACTGCTCCACCGGCTCCTTCTCCCCGCACGGGTGGGGCACCAGCAAGACTCCCTGTTGCAGCAAGGCCTGCTGCGCCTCGCCCCCCAGCCGCTCGCAGAACAAGAGGCGCGGCTTGTCAGGCCAGAGGGAGAGACCGAGCCGCGTCTCGGCGTCGAAACGGCGACTGCTGACGAGCAGGGCGTCTCCCTGCCCATCCGGGCTCAGCAGCTGGCGAGCGTCGAGGATCCTGGGCTGATGGCCATACTGGCTGACCAAGAGGGCCAGCCGGTTGGCCTGACCCGGCTCGTCGGCGTGGATCAGCAGGCGGGAAACGGGGCCAGCGGGGCCCCCTGAAGTGAGAATGGTCATGGCGCTCCTTGCCAACGGCATTCGATTGGTCTGTCACCACTGTGGTCTGTCACCACAGAGGCAACATGAGCGCCAACTGTTTGAATCTACCCCCTTTTTATTCCTCTGGAGGTAGTAGAGGTAGAGGGGGAACGGCGGCTCAGGCCACCCGATCCAGCGCCTGTCCCAGCAGGCCCTGCAGCTCGGCCCGCAGGCGCACCACCTCCCCCATGATCATCAGCACCGGGCTCTGGCCGAGCAGGGCCAAGGCGGCCTGCGCCAGCCCGTCCAGCCGGGTCTCATGGACCTGCTGGCGGGCGCTGCAACCGGCCACCACCAGCGCCACCGGCAGATCCGGTGAGGCACCGGCCGCCAGCAACCCCTGCCGGATCTCGGCCGCCCGCTCCAGCCCCATGTAGAACACCAGGGTGTGGCCGGCCCGGGTCAGCCCCTGCCAGCCCTGATAGTCGCCCTCGTCCATCAGGTGGCCGGTGACCAGGGTCAGGGAGTGGGCCAGCCCCCTGTGGGTCAGCGGGATCAGGCTGCTGGCGGCGCAGCCGAGCGCCGCCGTGATGCCAGGCACCAGCTCGGCCTCGATGCCGTGGCGCGCCAGGTGCAGTGCCTCCTCACCGCCACGGCCGAACACCAGGGGATCGCCCCCCTTGAGCCGCACCACCCGCTTGCCGGTGCGAGCCAGCGCCAGCAGCAGGGCGTTGATCTGCGCCTGACTCGGGCTCGGCTCGCCGCAGCGCTTGCCCACGTCGAAGCGGGCAGCCCCCTGGGGAATGCGGGCCAGGATCTCCTCCCCCACCAGGCGGTCATAGACCACCACCTCCGCCGCCTCGATCCGCTGCAGCGCACGCAGGGTCAACAACTCGAGCGGGCCTGGGCCGGCCCCTACCAGACTGATTTGGCTCATCACACACTCCTTGTATCCCGTCTTAAGCGGTGGCGATAAAAACATGCTTAATCAATAGCTTGTCGATCTCTGGCAGGCAGGTTCCGCAGTTGCTGCCGCAGCCGAGCAGGGCCTGCAGCCCCGCCAGCTCGCTCACCCCCTGCCGCACGATGGCGTCGACGATGCGCTGCTCCGACACCCGCAGGCAGGAGCAGATCAGCCGGCTCTCCCCCAGCAGGGCCGCGTTCAGGGTCTGGCTCAGGGCTCCCGCCTGCAGCGGGGTGCCGAGCAGGCTCGCCAGCAGCTCGACCTTGATGTCCGGGCGCCGCTCCCCCACCAGCAGCAGGCCATCGATGCGATCCCCGGCCAGCGCCACGGCGAGCCAGCCCGACGCCAGCGGCAGTCGCAGCCAGCGCCCCTGGGTTGCCAGCCGCTGCCACAGGGCTTCGGGCGCCTCTGACCAGGAGGCCAGCAGGGTGCAGTTGCCCTCCGGCAACGGGCGCCTGGCCCACCAGTCCAGCGGCTCGCCCCAGTCTCGCCGACCGAGCCAGAGCCCCTGCCAGCGAGTCGGCTGCGGCTCGGCCCGCACCCGGCCCTGCTTGAACATGGGCTGGCCGGAAAGGGGATCCACCACGGCGGCGATGAGGCGATTGACCGCCCCCAGACTGCACTGGCTGTCGGTCCAGTGCATGGGCAGGAAGGCCTCCCCCTCCCTGAGCCCCTCGTCCAGCCCCACCAACAGCCGCGCCTCCCCGAGCTCGTTGTGAAGGCGCACCAGATCCCCCTCCTTGAGCCCCAGCGCCAGCAGGCTGGCGGCGCCGAGCCGCACCCTGGGCCAGGGCTCGGCCTCCTGCAGGCGCGGCACGTGGCCGGTGCGGGTCATGGTGTGCCACTGATCCCGCAGCCGACCACTGTTAAGCAGCAAGGAGAGCCCCGCCGGCGGCCGTACCGCTTCTGGCGCAGCGACAGGCTCGGGGGGAAAGCACTGGGCCAGGGGCAGCAGACGGGCCCGGCCATCCGGGGTGGCAAAGCGCCCGTCCTCGAACAGCCGGGCACGGCCCTGGGGCCAGCGGGCATTGACGGGCCAACTCAGCGGCGCCAGCGCCTCGAATTCGGCGCGGCTGAGGCGGGCCAGCCCCGAGATGTCGAACTGGCGTTGCCCCTCGTTCTCAAAGCCTGACAGGGCGGCGTGCTCGCAGAAGATCTCGTGCTCGTGCTCATAGGCAAAGCCCTCGCCGAAACCGAGCCGGCGGGCCAGCTGGGTCAGCGCCCACCAGTCGGGCTTTGCTTCCCCCGGCAGGGGCAGGAAGGCGCGCTGGCGGCTGATGGTGCGCTCCGAGTTGGTGACGGTGCCGCTCTTCTCCCCCCAGGCGGCGGCGGGCAGCAGCAGGTGGGCGAGGCGCGCCGTGTCGGTGTTGGCGGTCACCTCGGAGACCACCAGCAGCTCGCAGCGAGCCAGCGCCTCATGCACCCGGTTGCCGTCCGGCAGGGAGACCGCCGGGTTGGTGCCGAGCACCCAGAGTGCGCGGATCTCCCCCCGGTGCACCGCCTCAAACAATTCGACCGCCTTGTGGCCGGGGCTGCCCACCATGGTCGGACTCTGCCAGAAGCGTTGCACCCGATCGCGCTCGGCCTCGCCAAAGCCCATGTGGGCCGCCAGCTGGGTCGCCAGCCCGCCCACCTCGCGCCCGCCCATGGCGTTGGGTTGCCCCGTTATGGAGAAGGGGGCGGCCCCTGGCTTGCCGATGCGCCCGCACAGCAGATGGGCGTTGATGATGGCGTTGGCCTTGTCCACCCCCTGGTTGGACTGGTTGATCCCCTGGCAGAACAGGCTGATGGTTTTGGGGGTGCTGGCAAACAGCCGGTAGAAGCCGAGCAGATCCCCCGGCGCCAGATCGCAGCGCTGGGCCACCGCCTCCAACTGCCAGGCCGGGTCGTCCAGCGCCGCCGCCAGCGCCTCGAAGCCGCTCACATGGCGCGCCACGTAATCCTTGTCCCAGCCATCGTGATCAAGCAGGTAACGGCACAGCCCGTTCCACAGCGCCACGTCGCTGCCGGGCCTGAGGGCCAGGTGCAGGTCCCCCTGCTCCGCCGTCATGGTACGGCGCGGATCCAGCACCACCAGCCTGAGCTCGGGGCGCCGTGCCCGCGCCTGCTGCAGGCGACGAAACAGCACGGGGTGAGTCCAGGCGGTGTTGGCGCCGGTGATCACCACCAGATCCGCCAGTTCCAGATCCTCGTAGCAAGCGGGCACCAGATCCTCGCCGAAGGCGCGCTGATGGGCCGCCACCGCCGACGACATGCAGAGCCGGGAATTGGTATCCACGTTGGCACTGCCGAGATAGCCCTTCATCAACTTGTTGGCGACGTAGTAATCCTCGGTGGTGAGCTGGCCCGACAGGTAGATGCCGATGGCCTGTGGCCCGGATTCGGCCAGAATGGCGGTGAAACGCTCCGCCAGGGTATCCAGGGCCTGCTCCCAGCCGATGCGCTGCCCCAGCCAGCGCGGATAGAGCAGGCGATCGGGGAAATCCAGGCTCTCCAGCAGACTGGCCCCCTTGACGCACAGAGCTCCCGCGTTGGCCGGGTGCCCCTCATCCCCCTGCAACTGCCAACCATTCCCCTCCCGGCTAAGCCGGATGCCGCAGCCCACTCCACAATAGGCACAGGTGGTGTTCATTCCCTTGCTCCTCGTCGTCCGACTCCCCATCCCTGGATCGCCGCTGCCATGGCCCATAAAAAAAGCGCCCGCCCCCCGCTGGGGACGGACGCCTTTGTCCGGATAAGCCGCATTTACTCTCTCCTGGGATGACTGCAAACCCCGCGCCAGAATGCAAAATGCGCCTGGACGGCGATCGGCAGCGAGCGGCTGCGCCGGGACGGTGCAAGCGCCCCCTTGTTGGGCCCGTCAGGCGGGAGTTCATGCCCAGGCTGGGCAAGGGGCGGCGCGGGAGTATAATGCGGCCGCCACAGAGGAGAGCGAGATGAGAGAGTCAGACCACGAATGCCTGCCACCACAGGGGGACGAGTCAGCACCGCATGGCGACGCAGGCTATTGCTGCATCGGGCTGGTCAACCCCAAGTCACCGGAGAACGTGGGGGCCGTGATGCGGGCCGCCGGCTGCTACGGGGCGGACGAGGTCTACTACACCGGCAACCGCTTCGAGCTGGCGCGCCGCTTCGCCACCGATACCAAGCAGATGGTGGAGAAGATCCCCCTGCTCGGGGTCGACGATCTGATGGAGATGGTGCCGGCCGGCTGCACGCCGGTGCTGGTGGATCTGATCGAGGGGGCCACCTCGCTGCCGGACTATGTGCACCCGGCGCGCGCCTTCTACATCTTCGGCCCGGAGGACGGTACCCTGGATCCCGCCCGCTTCAAGGCGGTGCAGGAGGTGATCTACGTCCCGACGCACGGCTGCATGAACCTGGCGGCCTCGGTCAACGTGATCCTCTACGACCGGCTGGCCAAGCAGTTGCGCAGCAACTCGGCAAGCTGACAGAAAAGTTCCTGCACAGGTAGCCAGCCCCCGGCGCAGGGCGCTTTAGTTGCCAGGGGCTAGCCTCTGCTCCTGCTGCTTGATGAAATCGCGGTAGTAGTCGTAGAGCTGGTAGCGCCGGTAGATCTCGGCCAGGGTGCCGTGTCGCACCAGATTGACCATGCCTTGATCCCAGAGCTGTTGCAGGCTGCGCCCCTTCTCGGTATCGGCAAAGATGGGATAGGTCGGGACCCAGCGCAGGAAGATGCGCTGCATGTTGGCGGGGATGGCGTCCGCCGAGTAAAGCACCCCGGCGGTCAGGTAGTAGCGATAGCGCTCCTTGGCCAGCAGCTGCAGCGCCATGTCGTGGCTGTCGATCTCGTGCCAACGCATGGAGACAGGTATGTACTTGTCAAAGGCCCAGCCCCGCAGCCATACCACCCCCTGCCCGCTCAGACTGTGCTCCCCTTGCCACTGAGGCCGCCACTTATTGAGCATCAGCACCGTCAGATCATCGGCCGAGGCGGGATGACGGGGTTGCAGCACACCGCTCACCTCGTCCCGATAGACCCCCATCGCCATGTCGCCCCCTTTCTGGGCGATCACCGCCAGGGCCCGCTTGTAGGGCACGATGCGCGGGATGACCTGGTAATCGTTGGGCTGATAGATGGCCCGCACTATGTCCAGATAGACGCCCCTGCCATCCGGCTGGCAGAAGCCCGGCCAGTCATCGCAATAGACATCGAGGGGATCGGCCCGACCCGGCCAGCAAATCAGCAACGTCAATGAAAGCAACAAACGAATCATGTCTTACCGTTTCTCCGCAGGCGATGCCATTTGCAGCCGCGCCCAAGCCATTTCCCATGATATGAAGATCTGACGGCAACGCACCTCTTTTTCCCGGTTTTGCGAGCGAGTCGAGGGTTATTGCCCGCTGAATCGGTATTATTGACAATAAGATTCATTAGTAACCCAACATAGGGGAGCCTTCATATGCCATCCATTAAAACCCTGCTCTGTCCGGTCGATTTTTCCCAGATGTCACAAGCCGTGCTCGACTATGCCGTCTTCATGGCCCAGAGCCACCAGGCCGAACTGAAACTGGTCCACGTGGTGGATCAACTGCACGGCTTCGACAGCTACAAGATCCTGCACATGACCGCCATCGAGATCACCCACGAGATGGAGCGTCAGGCCAAGAGCCAGATGAAGGAGCTGATCGCCAGCCTGCCGATTCCGGCCACCTTCGAGGTGCGCTTCGGTCGCGCCGCCGACGAGATCGTCGTGCAGGCCAAGGAAGAGAAAGCCGACCTGGTGGTGATGGGCAGCCACGGCCGCTCCGGCATCAGCCATCTGCTGGTAGGCAGTGTGGCCGAGTCCGTGGTGCGCCATGCCCCCTGCCCCGTGCTGGTGGTACGCAAGTAGCCCCAACGCCAGACTCACTGCAAAAGGCCAGCATCTGCTGGCCTTTTCTATTTGGGCTCGCGGGCCGGCCTCAGCCGTGAGCGTAGATGACGCTGCCCCCCTTGATGATGTCGATGATGGCCCTGGACTGCTCCTTGGGCAGTGCGGGACAGCCCCAGCTGCGGCCCAGTTTGTCATATTTGCGCAGATGGCGCGGGCTGGCATAGTCGGCGCCGTGCACGACGATGGCCCGCTTGCGTGCATTGCTGTTCTGGCCTGGGCTCAAGCCGTCGAGGCGCAGCGAATAGCCGTGCTTGCCCTGATAGGTCTCGGCGGTGCGATAGACCCCGAGCGAGCTCTTCATGGAGTTGAACTGGTTGGAAAACTGGTTGGCGGCCAGCTCGCCCGAGTTGCGGCCATGGCTGACCCAGGTGTGGTAGAGCAGCTTGTGGCGCTTCACGTCGATGACGAACAGCCGGCGCATGGTCGAGGGTTTGCTGTAATCGATGATGGTGAGAATGGGTTTGCGCTTGTGGCGCACGCTCTGGTAACTGTTGATGGCCTTGCGAAATACCTGTTTGTCGAGCTTGCCGGCCAGCCCCAACTGGCGGTAGAGATCCTGATCCCAGCTGGCGTGGCTGTTGCTGCTGAAGCAAATCGCCCCCAGCAGCAGCGGCAACCCCAGCCAGAGCGCGCCCCAGCGCTTCATCCAATCTGTTTGCTTCATCCTTGAATCTGCTCCCGTTTTTGTGGCTAGCGCAGCGCTCAAAATATCGCCACACCTCGCTGGATAGTTATATGCAAGCCCCTGATAGCAGGCAAGAAAAAAGCAAAAAAATGCCGACCTGAGTCGGCATCTTCACACAGGAGCACAAAGGCGTCAGGCGCGACTCAGATAGTCTGCCAACCCCACCCACTTGTAGCTGGTGAGTTCGGTCAGCCCCATGGGGCCGCGGGCATGCAGCATCTGGGTCGAGACCGCCACCTCGGCGCCCAGCCCGAACTGGCCGCCGTCGGTGAAGCGGGTGGAGGCGTTGACGTAGACCGCCGCCGAACCGGCCCCGTTGACGAAACGCTCGGCATTGGCCAGATCGTTGGTGAGGATGGCATCGGAGTGGCCGGCGTTGTGCTCGCGCATATGGGCCAGCGCTTCGTTCACATCCGCCACCAGCTTGACCCCCAGGGTCAGCGAGAGCCACTCGGTATCGAAGTCTTCCGGGCCGGCAGCACGCAGGCTGTCGGCGCCCGCCAGCAGCGGCAGGGCCTCGGGGGTGGCGACCAGGGCCACCTTGCGCTCGTTCATCAGGCCGACCAGCTGCGGCAGCAGGGTCGCGGCGACCTTCTCGTGCACCAGCAGGCTGTCGAGGGCATTGCAGGCGGAGGGGCGCTGCACCTTGGCGTTGTCGATGACCACCAGGGAGCGCGCCAGATCGGCGCTCTCGTCCACAAAGATGTGGCTGATGCCAAAACCGCCGATGATCACCGGAATGGAGCTGTTCTCCTTGCACATCTTGTGCAGCCCGGCGCCGCCGCGGGGGATGATCATGTCAACGTAACGGTCGAGGCGCAGCAGCTCACCCACCAGCGCCCGATCCGGGTTGTCGATGTATTGCACCGCATCGCGCGGCAGGCCGGAGGCCGCCAGCGCACTCTGGATCACCCGCACCAGCTCCAGGTTGGAGTGGAAGGTCTCGCGCCCGCCGCGCAGTATGCTGGCGTTGCCGGTCTTGAGGCAGAGGCTGGCGATGTCGATGGTGACGTTGGGACGCGCCTCGTAGATGACACCGATGACCCCGATGGGCACCCGGCGGCGGGAGAGGCGCAGGCCGTTCTCCAGCACCCGGCTGTCGATTTCGGCCCCGACCGGATCGTCCAGAGAGATCACCTTGCGCACGTCCGCCACGATACCGGCCAGCCGGGCCGGGTTGAGCAGCAGCCGATCCAGCATGGCGTCTGACAAGCCCGCCGCACGGCCGGCAGCGATGTCTTTCTCGTTGGCGGCCAGGATCTGGTGGCTGCGCGCCTCCAGCTCGTCGGCGATGGCGGCCAGCGCCCGGTTCTTCTGCGCCGTGCTGACGGTGGCCAGCTGATAGGCGGCTTCACGGGCCGCCTGCCCCATTTTCTCCAGACTCATCTCTCTTCCCTTTGGTTCTTGCGGGGCCGCCCGATGGCGGCGTCCCCCTTATCTTGATGTGCCGCTGCCCTTGCGTGGCAGCGGCTGGCAGCTCACAGCAGCACCATGTCGTCGCGATGGATGGCCACGGCACCGTAGCCGTAACCCAGCACCTGTTCGATGTTGTCCGAATGGACGCCGCGCAGCTTGTCCAGCTCCAGATGATTGTAACGGCAGATGCCGCGCGCCAGCTCGGCCCCCTTGGGATCGAGAATGCGCACCACGTCGCCACGCACGAAATCGCCCTTCACCGCCACTATGCCCTTGGGCAGCAGGCTGGAGCCCTTCTCCTGCATGGCGGCCACGGCGCCCTGATCCACCTGTACTTCTCCGTGGGGAGGAGGCCCTGCCAGGATCCAGCTCTTGCGCCCTTCCAGCGGTGACGCCAGCGCCGGGAACAGGGTGCCGATGCGCTCGCCCTTGGCGAGACGGCCGACCACTTCCGGCATCTGGCCGGTGGCGATCACCACGTTGACGCCGGCGCGGCGCGCCACGTCGGCGGCCTGCAGCTTGGTGGCCATGCCGCCGGTACCGAGCCCGCTGACGCTGTCACCCGCCAGCTTGCGCAGGGTGTCGTCGATGGTCTGCACCTCTTCGATGAGCTGGGCATCCGGGTTGGTACGGGGATCGGCGGTAAACAGCCCCTTCTGGTCGGTGAGCAGGATCAGCAGATCCGCATCGGCCAGGATGGCGGCACGGGCGGAGAGGTTGTCGTTGTCCCCCACCTTGATCTCGGCGGTCGCCACCGCGTCGTTCTCGTTGATGACCGGGATGATGCGGTGATCGAGCAGGGTACGCAGGGTGTCGCGGGCATTGAGGTAGCGCTCGCGATCTTCAAGATCGGCGCGGGTCAGCAGCATCTGACCGATGTGCAGCCCATAGAGGTTGAACAGATCCTGCCACACCCGGATCAACTGGGTCTGGCCGACGGCCGCCAGCATCTGCTTGTTGGGCAGGGTTGGCGCCAATGGAGGGTGGCCCAGATGCTCACGGCCGGCCGCAATGGCCCCCGAGGTGACCACCACGACCCTGTGGCCGTGACGGTGCAAGGCTGCACACTGTCTGACCAGCTCGACCATGTGGGCACGATTGAGCTGGGAAGATCCCCCGGTGAGCACGCTGGTGCCCAGTTTGACGACTATGGTTCTGTTTTCCATGGGAGCAAAAAGGCTGAAATATAAGGAATCCCTTTATACCCACGGCCCTGTTGCCCTGCAAGGCAATTAACACCAGGGCAGCGGCGGGTGCAGGCAAAGCGGAGAGAGCGGCAAAGAAACGCCCCGCCAGCCGATGGATGGCTGGCGGGGCGGCGGGTCATCAGGCGGCGGTGACGGTCAGCTCGTTGGTGACCTGCTCGGCGGGAGCGAGCTGGCAACCAAGCTGGTGCAGCTTGTCGCTGATGAGCTTGTAGAAGTGGTTGAGGGTACGTTCGACCTCTGCCTGATGCTTCTTGGGCAGCGGCTTGTTGAGCCACTCCCCTTCGGCGTTGTAGAAGCCGACCTGATAGTGATAGCTGAAGCTGTGATCCTGCTGCGCCAGCACCAGCCACCAGCCCCAGAATTCCCGTTTGTCCGGCGCCGGCTTGGCGCTGACACAGACGGAAAGGCAGTCGAAACGGTAACGCCCCTCTTCACACAGGTCCTCACGTAAATAGGGGCCAATCGCGGCAAACTGCCTCAGCAGTCGCTTGTAGGTCACTCTTTCTGACATGTTAACCTCCCTGTTGAACAAGCCACATCACCCTGGGATGACGTTATATTTTAGCGCTATATCATGTACATAGGTGCTTCTTGAGCCAGTCGACCATCTCTTTCAACGCCTCGTCGTATACCTCCAGCAAGGGTTGCTTGTCGAACACCACCGCCTTGCCGTTACGGCTGGCGGACGCCAATGCCCGGACATCCTGCTCGGGACAAATAAAATCTTTCTTGTGTCCAATACTCAATATCGGCACGGAAGTGCGAGTCCCCAGCAATCCTTGCGTCTTGAGTGAAAATACCTGGCACTTGGTACGCAGCGACTCCCATTGGGCCGCATCAGCCCCCAGCCGGTTGGCCAGCCCGTCCCGCATCATGCGCGGGCAGCGGGCAAACATCTCCTGATTGGTAAACACCTGATTGACGCCGGCGCCGATGCAGACCACGGTCCTGAGCTTGAACGGCTCGATGAAGGCGAGCCGCGCCGCCACATTGCCCGCCAGGCGAAAACCCACCATGGCGATGCGCTGGTGATCGACCCAGGCCACTTCGGACAGATGATTCAATACCGCCTGATGCAACCGGCTGGTGTCCTGCACCAGCGGCCAGTGCTCGGCATAGCCGATGCCCGGCATATCGAGCGACAACATGCCGATGCCGTTGGGCTCCAGGCACTTGAGATAGAAATTGAGGAAGTCGACCTGCAGCGAGTCGATGCCACCGCTGACGATGACCAGGGGCACCGGCTTGTCGGTAGTCGGCAGGTGCAGGTAGCCCTGAATGTGCTTGCCGCGAAACGGCACCTGCAGCTCCTTGAGCGGCACTTTGAACAGGCGCCCCGCCTCGCGGTAGGCCATGTTGCCGAGCAGTTGGGCCTGATCCGCCAGCTCGTCATTCTTTAGATGGGGATAGCTGGCGATGGAGTAGTAGCGCACCGCCTTGAGCAGGCTTTTCAGGGCAGCGGCCCGCTCGCCCTGTGCCACCAGCTCGCGACCCCGGTTGAAGTAGCGGCCGGCCAGCTGGCTCCACTCATAGACCCAGTTGCCGGGCACATAACCCTTGATGGTATCCAGAAAGCGCTCGTGGGTACGCTCGCCCTCTCCCATGGCGATGCAGGCCAGGGTCTGCTCCACCTCGACCGGGTCCGCCCCCTGCCAGGCCCAGGTCGGCCGGCGCAGCAGACGATACCAGCGCGATGACATGGAACCGTCGATGAAGGTCTCGTCGACATTGTCATCCTGCTCCGCGACCGGGCTGGAATTGGAGACTTCAGAGGTCTCCAGCACCTTTTTTACCCGGGTAAAGAGCTTCTCGGTCAGGTTAAGGTCGTCGTTCAAGTCCAAAGCTATTACTCATACTGTCATGCAATGGCTCCATCTTAACCACTTTTCCCGCCCGGCAGCCAGTTGCACCACAAAAAAACAGGGCTCCATATAGGAGCCCTGTGAAGCTGATTCGCTGCTTACTCTTCGTCGCAGATCGGCGTGGCAAACTCCAGCGCCATATCCCACGGCTGTTCGATCCAGGTGTCCTGCGGGATGGCGACTTCGAAGTCATCCAGCAGTTGCTCACCCATCGGCTTGGCGAAGATCGCGATGAACTTGGCCTTGGGGTAGAGCTCGCGGATCGCCTTGGCGGTGGTGCCTGTGTCCACCAGATCTTCCACCACCAGCCAGCCTTCGCCGTCACCCGCGGTGGTGGCGGCCTTCACCACCACCAGATCACGCTGGTTGTTGTGGTCATAGCTGGAGATGCAGAGGGTTTCGACGTTGCGGATGCCAAGTTCACGCGCCATCAGTGCAGCCGGTACCAGGCCGCCACGGCTGACCGCGATGATCCCTTTCCATTGGCTGACGGGCAGTTGACGACGGGCCAGACGGCGCGCTTCACGTTGCAGGTTGTCCCACGATACGTAGAATTTTTTTGGCATGCTATCGATCTCAACGAGTTATAAAAACAATCACTTACGACTTGAAAACCCGTGCTGACGCACGTGATTTCGTTAATGCTGACGGCCCTTTTTCCCAAATTCGGCTTGCACCACGACCGCCTCGGGAGAAGACCCTCGGCAGCGAAAACAGATGCAATGGAAGCAGGATGGGCAGAGCTGGCGGTCATGTCACAGAGGGGGCAGGACCGCAGACAGGCTGTTGGGCGGGCATGATACCATCGTTTGCGGATAAATTGACTGGCAAACGTATGCGAAATGCAGGAAAAAAATCGAAGCAAGTCCGGCTGACTCCCTCTTTTCCCTCTCCCGGGCGGAGTTCGCCGAGCAGTAGATAAAAAAATAGCAGGGGGAGGATGGATTCCTCACTCGCCTGCTGTTTTCGATCTGCCTGTCAGCCCGGCCGGCAACCTGCCTTAACGGCGGCTGGCGTAGGGGTTCGGATAGTTGAAACCCTGGGTATAAAGAGACTGGGCGAACCAATAGGTTGAATTGCTGCCTGACATCATAAACTCCTGATTGCTTAACAAGTTACGTACCTTAATGCGGGTTCAGATCCTTGAACGGACACTCGGTTCCATGGAGGCGCACTTGCTTTGCTTCGGTTCCCTGGAGGCATTCATCGTCATCCTGACGGGTGGCGAACCACGGTCGTTAATTTACCAGCCGGTGCCATAAACTCAATATTTTTGTGATGCGAGTCACAAATTTTCTTTTGTGCTGGTTCGTTTCGTCCATAGCGGAGCTGTACGCTGCCATTCCCCCGCTTGCCAGCACAAGCCGCCCGCAATTTGCGCTGATCGCTCACATTTTTGTGTGATTGACTGTATTATCGTTATCCTCTTGCTCGCCCCGCTACCGGGGCCCTGTCATCTTCCGTGCTGGTAAGGAGTCCCGACGTGGCACAGCTTAGTTCTCTCTCTCCCAAACTGATTTGGCATTTCTTCGAACAGATCTGCTCCATCCCCCACCCTTCCAAGCACGAAGCCCAGCTGAGCGCCTGGATCGTCCAATGGGCACAAGGGGAAGGTCTGGCGGTCAAACAAGATGCCGTCGGCAACATCATCATCAAGAAACCGGCCACGCCGGGGATGGAAAACCGCAAGGCCGTGGTGCTGCAGGCGCACATCGACATGGTGCCGCAGGCCAACGCCGACACCCAGCACGACTTCACCAAGGATCCCATCGATGCCTACATCGACGGTGAATGGGTCACTGCCCGCGGCACCACCCTGGGCGCCGACAACGGCATGGGCATGGCCGGCTGCCTGGCCGTGCTGGCCGACAAGACCATCAAGCACGGTCCGCTGGAAGTGCTGCTGACCACCGACGAAGAGACCGGCATGACCGGCGCCTTCGGTCTGGAAGCGGGCTGGCTGGAGGGCGAGATCCTGCTCAACACCGACTCCGAAGAGGATGGCGAGGTCTACATGGGCTGCGCCGGCGGGGTGGATGCCAATATCCGCTTCCCGCTGGAGCTGGTCGCCGCCACCGAGGGCGAAGGTTTCGAGCTGCTGGTCAAGGGCCTGCGCGGCGGTCACTCCGGGGTCGACATCCATCGCGGCCGCGGCAACGCCAACAAGCTGCTGGTGCGTCTGCTCAAGGCCGCCGAGCCGCTGGGCGTGCGTCTGGCCGAGATCCATGGCGGCACCCTGCGCAACGCCATCCCGCGCGAGGCCCGTGCCAAGCTGCTGGTGCCCGCCGCCAGCGTCAACGAATTCAAGGCCCTGGTTGACCGTTATACCGGCATCTACCAGAGCGAGCTCGCCGCCACCGAAGCCAACCTGACTGTGCTGCTCACCACCCAGGAAAAACCGGCCCAGCTGATGAGCGAGTCCCTGCAGGCCCGCCTGCTGGACTCCCTGATGGCCTGCCCGAACGGTGTCATCCGCATGAGCGATGCCATCCCGGGCGTGACCGAGACCTCCACCAACCTGGGTGTCATCAAGACCCAGGATGGCGAAGTGTACGTACAGTGCCTGATCCGCTCCCTCATCGACTCCGGTCGCGAGAGCGTCGAACAGATGACCCGCTCCCTGTTCAATCTGGCTGGCGCCAGCTGCGAGTTTACCGGCGCCTACCCGGGCTGGGCACCGAACGTGGACTCCCCGGTAATGGCCTTGGTACGCAACAGCTACCAGACCCTGTTCGGCGAGATGCCGAACGTCATGGTGATCCACGCCGGCCTCGAGTGCGGTCTGTTCAAGAGCGCCTACCCGGAGTGGGACATGGTCTCCTTCGGCCCGACCATCCGCGGCGCCCACGCCCCGGGTGAGAAGGTGCACATTCCGGCAGTCGAGCGGTTCTGGCAGCTGCTGGTTCACGTGCTGGAACAGATCCCGGCCAAATAAGCCCGCAGGTCAAGGCCGATCGGCCACACCAAATACCCCGCCAGGTGCGGGGTATTTTTTTGCCTGCTCCAACCCCCCTGGCATGTTTCCCCTCGAAACCGCCGGACGGCTCCGCCGCCCCCATCCGTGGCTCATCCAGACCCGTCAGCCAGACCACGGGTATCAATCTGAGAGCCTGCTGAAACCGTCTCCATAAGCAACCTTGGATTTGAAAACCCTTTCTATGATTTATGTAAATTTACAACACAAAAAGTTGATCCAGCTCACAGAAGGCCATAGGATAAAAGCGTGACCCAGGTCACAGATAACAAATCAACGACAGAGCAATGAGGTGAATATATGTTTGAGAATCTGGCAGTTCTGTTCCACCTGAAGGGTGTAACCAGCAAGAAAGGCGTCGTAGAGAAAGATACCTATGCGCCGGCAACCCGCAACTACTACTTCCGCTATGGTGCCTGATGCCGCCAGCGGGCAATTTCGTGAAAGCGTGATCAAACATTTAAGTAGTAAAATTACAAGAAACAGCAATCCACACAGCAGCCATCCCCTTGCGGGGAGCTGTCCTGCCCTGGCCAGATGTTCCACGGCCAAACCTGAACTCCAACCATGAAGATGGGGCCCGCAGGCCCCATTTTTTATTCGCTGTTTCCCGTGCCATCTTGCTGCGATGCGGGCACCGGCATCATACCGCCTTTCCCAGGGGGATCGCCTCGGCCAGCGGCAACGGCGTGTGGCAGGCCACCTGATGATCGGCCCCGTCGCACGGCTGCAGGCTCGGCGCCTTGGTGCGGCACAGCTCGCCGGCGTAAGGGCAGCGCTGGTGAAAGTGGCAGCCGCTCGGCGGCGAGATGGGAGACGGCACATCCCCCGTCAGCAGGATGCGCTGGCTGCGCCGACGCGGGTCCGGCACCGGAATGGCCGAAATCAGCGCCTGGGTATAGGGATGGCGAGGCGCCAGGTAGAGCGACTGGGCCTCGGCCAGTTCGACGATCCTGCCCAGATACATCACCGCAATCCGATCCGAGATGTGCTTGACCACCGACAGGTCGTGGGCGATGAAGATGATGGCGAGGTTCATCTCCCGCTGCAGGGTGAGCAGCAGGTTGACTATTTGGGACTGCACCGACACATCCAGCGCCGACACCGCCTCGTCACAGACCAGCAACTTGGGCTTGAGGGCGATGGCCCGGGCGATGCCGATGCGCTGGCGCTGGCCGCCAGAAAACTCATGGGGATAGCGATCCACCGCGCTGCCGGGCAGCCCCACCTTCTCCAGCAGCTCCTGCACCCAGACACGCCGCTGTTCGGCGTTGCCCTTGCCGTGGATGACGAAGGGCTCCTCCAGGATCTGCCCCACCGTGTGACGGCTGTTGAGGGATTCGGCGGGATCCTGAAACACGATCTGCATCTCCTGGCGCAAAGATCGCATCTCTTTGGGCGGGAGGTGGGTGATGTCGCGCCCCTCGAAGGTGATGGTGCCGGCGGTCGGCTCGAACAGCTTGAGCAGGGTGCGCCCCAGGGTCGATTTGCCGCAGCCGGACTCGCCCACCAGCCCCAGCGTCTCCCCCTGCTTGAGATCGAAGCTGATGCCGTCCACCGCGTAGACATGGTACTTCTTGCGCAACAAGCCACCGCCCAGCTGGAAATGCTGCTTCACGTCGCGCACCGATAAAAGCGTCTTCATACGGCTAGCTCCCTCCAGTGGTGGCAGGCCACCCCATGCCGCTCGGCGAGCTGCTCGGTGGCCGGAATGGCGCTCACGCAGATCTCGGTGGCATGGGGACAACGGTTGGAGAAACGGCATCCGGCCGGCATCTCGTGCAGGGCGGGCACCTGACCCGTGATGGTCTTGAGCAGGCTCTTGGGCTCATCTTCGAGCCGCGGGATCGAGCTCATCAGACCATGAGTATAGGGATGGCGCGGATGGTCAAACAGCTCGAACACGTCGGCCTGCTCCACCGCCCGGCCGGCATACATCACCACCACCTCGTCGCACAGCTCCGCCACCACCCCGAGATCATGGGTGATGAAGATGATGGCCATGCCGGTCTGGGCCTGCAGCGCCTTCATCAACTCCAGGATCTGGGCCTGAATGGTCACATCGAGCGCCGTGGTCGGCTCGTCGCAGATGAGCAGCGCCGGCTCGCAGGCGAGCGCCATGGCGATCATCACCCGCTGGCGCATGCCGCCGGAAAGGTTGTGGGGATAGACGGCAAAGCGCTGGGCGGGTTCGGGGATCCCCACCTTCTGCAGCATGGCGATGGCCGCTTCCCTGCGCTGGGCCTTGCTGTAGTCGGGACGGTGGAGGCGGAACACCTCCATCAGCTGATCGCCGACCGTCTGCACCGGGTTGAGCGCCGTCATCGGCTCCTGAAAGATCATCGAGATACGGTTGCCGCGCACCTTGTACATCTGATCCGGCGCAAGCGACAGCAGCTCCTCCCCCTGAAAGCGGATGGAGCCCGCCACCACCTGACCATGGGGTTTGGGCAACAGCCCCATGATGGCGAGCGAGGTGACGCTCTTGCCGCAGCCGGACTCACCGACCACCCCCAGCGTCTGACCCGGAGCCACCTTGAAGCTGACCCCGTCGAGCACCTTGATCTTGCCGTCATCGACGGCAAACTCCACCGCCAGATCGCGCACCTCCAGAATGGGGGGCTTGCTCTGATCATCCCCCCCATGATCCCGGGCGCCCGGGTGGGGAGCCTGTGTGTTGGACATGACTGCTGCTCCCTTCTGCGCCATATCAATGACGTGCATAAGTCTTGTCGAGCAGGTTGATGGGCGTCAGCGCCTCCCCTGCCTCCTTGGCCTTCAGGGTCTCTTCCTTCACCTTGGGATCGAGCCAAAGCAGGCCGCCGCTGCTGTGAGGGTAGCCATCCATGGGCCAGTAGAGCAGATCCGGCGTGTTCTTGGTGGCGGGCACCTCGGGCAGCATCACGTAGCGCCAGCTGCTGGCCCGCACGTAGTTGAGCTGCACCCCGGGCACGAAGATGGCGAGATCATAGATGCGCTGCTGGATCTGGCGGGAGATCTCGGCCCGCTTGGCCATGTCGAACTCGACGTTGTAGGCGTCGATCAGCCCATCGAGCTCTTTGTCAGCCACGTTGAACAAATTGTTGGTCTGCGGCTTGTTGGCGTTGGCCGAGTGGAACGACTCCCAATACTGCGGATAGAGACCACCGCCGCCCCAGCCGAGCCAGGCCGCCTCGTGTTTCTTCTCCAGCATCGCCTTGAAGCCGGTGGCGCCGTCCACCAGGTTGAGATCCAGATCCAGCCCCGCCTTCTTGGCCTCTTCTTTGAGCACGGTCAAACGCTTGGAGTGCTCCTGGCTGGTGTAGGTGAGCGCCAGGGTCAGCCGCTCCCCCTTGTCGTTTTGCAGGATGCCGTCCGGCCCCGGCTTGGCGTAACCCGCCTTGGCAAAGTAGTCGCGAGCCTTGGCGATGTCATAGGCCCGCTCCGGCAGCTGCATGTCGGTGAACTCGCCAAAGCCCGAGCCGAAAGTGGTGGCTCTGTCATAGTCGCCGCGCAGCACGGTCTTGATCATCTTGTCGATGTTGAAGGCGTGCTGGATGCCGAGCCGCACGTTGAGGTCAGCCAGCTTGGGATTGGCGACATTGAGGTGAACCCCCTGCCCGCCCTGCTTGGTGTCGGTCATGGCCATCACCTTCTGCACGTATCCCTGCTTGTACTCGGGGGTGACCGCTTTTTCATGCCACCAGTTGGGCAGGATCATCTCGAAGGTATCGAGCTCCCCTTTCAGGAAGTGACGAAAGGCGATGTTGTGATCGCGGATCACCTGCACCTTGATGGTGTCGAGGTTGAACCTGTGCTGGTTGTAGCGATCGTCCTTTGCCCACCACTCCTTCTGCTTGCTGAAGGTGATGGACTTGCCCTTCTTCACGTCGCTCATCACGTAGGGGCCGGTGTTGGGCACCACGGCCCAGTTGTATTGCTTCACCCAGTTGGGGGTGAGCTTGTAGTAGTGCTTGGGCTGGGGCCACAGCTCGGTGGTGTTGAGCAGGTCCAGCTTGGCCTTGCGGGTACCCGCCTTGACCAGAATGGTGTGGTCGTCAACCTTCTCCACCGCCACCACTTCGGTGGTGTAGTAGTTGTTGAACCAGGGCCCCTTGATGTCCTTGGATCGCATCATCTCGTAGCCGAAGGTGTAGTCATCGGCGACCACCGGCTTGCCGTCGGACCACTTGGCGCGCGGATCCAGCTTGAAGTAGACGGTCTGGTTGTCCGGCGCGATGGCCCAGTGGGTCGCGAGCGACGGAATGGGGTTGCCGGTATTGGGGTGGAAGCTGATGAGCCTCAGCTGGTTGTCCATGATGAAGGAGCGGAACGCGCCGTTGGAGTCGGGACCCACAGTGCGAAATGTCAGTGGGAAACTGTCCACGAACATGGTGATGCTGCCACCGGGCAGCGCCTTGGGCGAGGCGAACACAGGGTCGGTGTCGTTGGTCTCCCATTTGAGATCCGCAGGCAGGCTGGCCGCCCACACCCAGGATCCGTTCACCAGCACAAAGAGAGCACCTATCCATTTGATTTTATTTTTCATGTTTGACTTCCAGGTCATACCCCTGCACTGGGGGCTTGTCGATTCAAGGGTGAGCAACCCGGGGCCATAAGCCCGCCCCTGGTCACTGATAACGGGTAAATTTGCGCGGATCGAACGCCTCGCGGATCGCCTCGCCAATGAAGGAGACCATGATCAGCACCAGACTCACCGCTGCCACCACAGAGCTCACGATCCAGATGGCATCCAGATTGTTGATGCCCTGGGAGAGCAGCTCCCCCCAGCTCGGGGTGGGCGGAGCCAGGCCAAAGCCCAGGTAGTCCAGCGCCGTCAGGGTGGAGATGTTGCCCACCACGGCAAACGGCGCCAGGGTGACGATCATCATCAGGGTGTTGGGCAGAATGTGGTGGAAGATGATCCGCCCGGTGCCGGCCCCCTGGGCCCGCGCCGCCATCACATAGTCCCGTGCCCGCTCCTTGTAAGTGAGGGTGCGCATGTACCAGGTGATGCCCATCCAGCCGAACAGCACGTTGATGGCCACGAACAGGCCGAAGTTGGGCTTGGCCAGCGACACCAGGATCATGATGACGTAGAGAAACGGCACCTGGGACCAGATCTCGATAAAGCGCTGCAGCACCAGGTCAAACCGCCCGCCGAGGAAGCCCATCATGCAGCCGATGGTGACCCCGATGGCATAGCTGGCCACCAGCGCGATGAAGGCAAAACCGATGGCGATGCGAAAGCCGTAGACCAGCCGCGCCAGCACGTCGCGGCCGCTGGTGTCGGTGCCGAGCAGGTGACGCTCGGCCAGGCTCGGCGCATAGGGTGGGTAGGCATCCTGCTTGAAATCCTGCTCATAGGGGTTCCAGGGCACCGGTGGCAACACCACCCAATCCCCCTTGCCATCGGCGGCGAATTTGTCTTTGAGCTGGCGATAGTTGGTCTCGTACTCGTAATCGAGCCCGAACTGCTGACCCGGGATCACGTCACCATAGGTGGGAAAATAGAGCTCCCCCTGATAGCTCACCATCAGTGCCCGGCTGTTGACCAAGAGCTCCGCCAACAAGGAAAGCAGCACCAGGGTGGTGAAGATGATGAAGGAGTAGTAACCGCGCTTGATCGACTTGAAACGCTTGAGTTTTTTTAAGGTGACAGGGTTCATGTTCACTCTCCGAACCGCACACGGGGGGCAACAAAAGGTGCAACGCAGATATCGGAGACGATATGGCGTGATATCAGTATCGGCATGACAAGAGAGATTGGATTCATGCTCACTCTCCAAACCGCACGCGGGGATCGACCAGGGCAACGCAGATGTCGGAGACGATATTGCCCACCAGCATCAGCATGGAAGTGATGGCCAGAATGCCCATCACGGTGGGGTAATCCCGCTCGACGATGGCCTCGTAACCGAGCAGACCGATGCCGTCGATGTTGAAGATGGTCTCGATGAGAAAGGAGCCGCCGAAGAAGACGGTGAGCACCGATCCTAGGTGACTGGCGATGGGGATCAGGCTGTTGCGCATCGCATGATCGGTCACCGCCTTGCGAAACGGCAGCCCCTTGGCCACGGCGGTGCGCACGTAATCCGCCGACAGGTTCTCCATCAGGCTGTTCTTCATGGTCATGGTGAGGATGGCGAAATCACCGATGGCGTAGGCGATAAGCGGCAGCAAGGCATGGGCGAACACGGTGCGGATCTGATCCCAGCTGCTCTCCATGCCGTCGAACTCGTCCCCCGGGAAGCCCCCCATGGGCAGCCACTCCAGATGGAACGCGAACACTGTGATGAGGAAGATACCCACCACGTAGGCGGGCAGCGCATAGGCCATGTAGATGAACATGGAGCTGAGCGAATCGAAGCGGCTGTTGTGCCTGAGCGCCTTGGCCACCCCGAGCGGGATGGAAACGGCATAACTGAGCAGAAAGGTCGCCAGCCCGAAGAAGGCGGTCACTGGCAACCTGTCCTTGATGAGGCCCCACACCGGCTCGTAATAGCGGGTCGATTCGCCAAGATCCAGTACCGCCAGCTTCTGCAGCCACTCCCAATAGGCAACCAGCATGGGCTTGTCGAGCCCGTAAAAGGCCTTGAGCTCCTCGATCTGCTCATCGGAGAGCGCCTGCGCCCCCTTGCTGCCGCTGGAGCGGCCCGATTCGTTCTGAGAAACCTGGGCTTGCAGCAGCATGCGTTCGACCGGGCCGCCCGGCACGAAGCGGGTGATGGTGAAGACGAGCAGGGTGATACCGAGAAACGTCGGGATGATCAAAAGCATCCGACGTAAGAAATACGACAGCATGGTGGAACCTCGTCCTTGTTGTTCTTTTATGGCCAGTCACATCCGGTGACGGGCCTGTCCTTCCTGGCATTACTCACTGGATAGCCGGTTATTGACAGACTATCCGCTCGGTCACTGTAAAAGCTCTGCAACAAAAATCAAGTAGAACGAAGGGCATGACATGCCCCTTTGGCAAACCGTGGAATTTACTGTGAGTTTTTTATGAAAAAGCCAACTTCAAGATAAAAAACTGCGACATGAACAATTTAAATAACGTTTAAATTTTCAATCAAACCTACAAAAACAGCATCACGAAAACATCTTTTTTATATAAAACAACAAGATATGATAAATCAGAATTAAATCACCCTTCTCTATATGGGCAAGCTGAAATCCGGCTCGACAATGCAATCTGAACCTCAGCCGAACACGCTACCAAAACAGAAAATAATGCTAAAAAAGTCTTGGTTAACAATATAAAAACTAGCGAGACATCCCCCTTATCGATAAGTTCAAAATTAATCAATAAAATGGAAACCACTCATTTTAACATCGATTTCACATCGTGAAATATCATCAAGTCAGAATAAACCGCTGCGAAACCGGAAGTATTAAAACATAGTCAGCTTATTGCGCCCCCCTTCCCCATCCACACCGCCTCAATTGACGTCAACCGTCAAAGCTTGATAAGCCTTACGCATCGCTCCAACGAGGGCGGTATGGAAGCAAACAAAAAAACAACCAGGAAGGATATAAGCGATGCTTAGGAAAAGCAGACTCTCTGCTGCCGTAGCGTTTGCCTTGGCGAGCGCGGCAGTAGTGGCCACCCCTGTCTTGGCCGAAGAGGGCCAAAACGTCGAAAAACTCCAGAAGATCAAGGTTACCGGCTCCCGTATCTCGCGCGTCGACGTGGAGGGCGCCACCCCGGTCGTCGCCATCAGCAAGGCCAAGATCGAGCAATCTGGTCAGCAGACCGTGGCCGACTACCTGAAGCAGGCCTCCTACAACTCCTTCGGCAGTATCTCCCCCTCTTCCGGCAGCTCAGCCCAATCCCAGGCCACCGTCAGCCTGCGCGGCCTTGGCTCCGAGCGCACCCTGGTGCTGCTCAACGGCAAGCGGGTCGCCGGATCTCCCTCCATGGGGGGTAGCTCCATCAACCTCAACTCCATCCCCATGGCGGCGGTGGAGCGGGTGGAAGTAAACCTGGACGGCGGCTCTGCCCTGTATGGTTCCGATGCCATCGGCGGCGTCATCAACGTCATCCTGAAACAGGACTATGAAGGGCTGGAATTCCAGGGCCGTATCGGCTCTCCCACCGAAGAGGGTGGTGACGAGAAGAGCGGCTCCATCGTCAGCGGTATCACCGGGGAGAAAGGCGCCCTGATGATGGTCTACGAGCACGACGTCAAGGACGAGATCTACTACAAGGATCGCGACTACCTGGCCCGTGAAGGTGCCTCTGCACCCAGCCTGTATGGCCGCAACATCAAGGGTATCGACGCCGCCACCGGCAAGACCGTGACCCGTACCCTGGATGGCATCGACTGTGCCAATACCGGCCCCGGCTTCGTACCGGTCGGTACCGCCTGTCGCTTCGACTTTGCCCAGGTCGCCGCCAAGACCGCTTCCCGTACCCGGGACACCGTCTACGTCAACGGTCGCTATCACATCAATGACAACGTCGACTTCGTACCCCAGCTGATCGGCTCGCGGGTCACCAGCTTCGGCCGCTTTGCCCCGGCCGCCGGCCCCTTCTCCATCGACGGCACTACTCCGGGCGGCGCCGAACTGCTGGCCGACAACGGCTTCATCGGCGAGAAGGCCACCGTCTACTACCGCTTCAGCAACGTCGGTCCCCGTGACAACCATGTCACCGACATGACCGGCAGCATGAACCTGGGCTTCGAAGGCACCCTGCCGACCGAAGCGGTGGGCGATGTGGAGTGGAATGCGGGCTACATGTATTCCAAGACTGACAACAAGAACCGCGGCACCGGCTATGTGCTGAACCCGGCGGTCCAGCAGGAGGTCGACAGCGGCAACTTCAAGAACGGCGAGTTCTCCAGTGCCGCCACCAACAGCCTCTCCTATGACACCAGCCGCACCTCCAAGATGGACTTCTTCCAGTGGTACGGTGGCCTGGGCTGGAGCATGGGTGAACTGCCGGCCGGCCCCATCGGCTGGTACCTGGGGGCCGAGTACAACGACTGGGTCTACTCCGACACCTATGACAGCCAGTCTGCGGCCGGCAACGTCATCGGTTCTTCCGGCAACTCGGGCGGTGGCGTGCGCGACGTCTTCGCTGCCTACATCGAGAGCCTGATCCCCATCACCGAGCAGATCGAGCTGAACCTGGCCGGTCGTTTCGACAAATACAGCGACTTTGGCAGCGCCTTCTCGCCCAAGGCGAGCCTGCGTTACCAGCCACTGGACAACCTGTTGTTCCGTACCTCCTGGTCGCAGTCCTTCCGCGCCCCGGGCCTGGAAGATCTGTATGCAGCCGATGCCGACTCCGCCGACTTCGCCAAGGACTATGTCTCCTGCCAGGCCAACGGTGTCGCCAACTGTCCGGAAGAGCAGTACTCCACAGTGCGTCAATCCAACAAGAACCTGAAGGAAGAGACAGCTGACACCTTCGGCATCGGCGCGGCCTACAGCCCGATCGACGATCTCAACCTCTCACTGGACTACTACTACATCAAGATTGATGACGTGATCCAGCTGGCCACCACCCAGACCCAGTTCTATCAGGAGCTGAACACCGGCAGCAACCCGAACGTCATCCGCGATGCCAACGGCGATGTGGAACAGGTTTACGCCGGCATGGTCAACCTGGGTCAGCTCAAGACCAGTGGTCTGGACTTCAAGGCTGACTACAAGTACGACTTCAACGTCGTGACCGTGCGCTACGACTTCGGCAGCACCTACATTCTGAAATACGAAGAGGGTCTGTTCGCCGGTGGTCCCATGGTCGACAAGAAGGGCTGGAATGCCAAGCCTGAACTGCGCTTCAACTCCGGTGTCGGGGTCAATGTGCCGCAGTGGTGGAACATGGACGCCTACCTGAGTGCCAACTACATCGACTCCCAGAGCCAGGACTACGTGGATGGTCAGACAGAGGGCCATATCGCCTCCCAGACCACCTGGAACCTGAACGTCGGTGTGGACACCCCCTGGAACGGCAAGCTGCAAGCCGGTGTGAAGAACATGTTCAACGTAGGCCCCTCGCTCTCCAGCGACGGCTTCACCTACGACGAAGATCTCTACAGCATCGACGGGCGCATCGTCTACCTCGACTACACCCAGAAGTTCTAATCAACTCCCGTTGAGATATAAACCCAAGCCGGCCCGGTCGGGCCGGCTTTGCCCAACGTCCAAGGAAGTTACGGAGATAGGGTAATCCTATGAAAACAAGGACAATTACAATGAAGAAAGCGCTCCTCGGCAGCCTGGTTTCTGCTGCCTTGCTGACCAGCTTCAATCTGAGTGCCGCCTCTGCCAGCCAGGCAGTGGACGCTCAAGCCGCCACCGACAATGCATCCAAAGTTTCCCAGCAGAAGATCGACAACTACGCCGACTCTGCCGAATCCGCCCTCGCCCAGTACAAGGCCGCCTTGCGTCAGGTCGACAGCCTGCGTACCTACAACGAGCAGGTGGGCAAGATGGTCGACTCCCAGAGCAGCGAACTGGCCTCGATGCAGCGCCAGATCGCCCAGATCGATCAGACCAGCACCGAAGTGGTGCCGCTGATGCTCAAGATGATCGACTCCCTCGAGCAGTTCGTGGCGCTGGATCTGCCGTTCCAGAAGGTCGAGCGGGAGGATCGCGTCGCGGCCCTGACCGACCTGATGAACCGGGCCGATGTCACCATCTCCGAGAAGTACCGCAAGATCCTGGAGGCCTACCAGATCGAGGAGGGCTTCAGCCGCACCATCGAATCCTACAAGGCCAGCCTGGCCAAGGATGGCGGCGAGAAGACCTATGAGTTCCTGCGCGTCGGCCGCATCGCCCTGCTCTACCAGTCCCCGGACGGCAATGAGACCGGCATGTGGAACAAGAAGACCCGTCAGTGGGAAG
Source organism: Aeromonas sp. QDB34 (assembly GCF_027705405.1). NCBI lineage: Bacteria > Pseudomonadati > Pseudomonadota > Gammaproteobacteria > Aeromonadales > Aeromonadaceae > Aeromonas > Aeromonas sp. QDB34. Next base: position 255,521 of record NZ_JAPDBT010000005.1, read on the forward strand.
AGTTGCCCCAGGAGTATCGCAGTGCAGTGGAACAGGGCCTTCGCATCGCCAAGAAGCAGGCGCCCCCCGCCCTCATCAAGCTGCCGGTTCAAACTGCGGAGAAAGCATCATGAAAGGAATCAAACTTGCCATCGCCTCGCTGATCGCGGGCGCGACCCTGATCACCCTGCCGGTGACCGCCGCCGAGAAACCGGTGGACCTGAACGCCCTGCTCAATCAGGTCAAGGCCGCCAGCACCACCGAATCCCAGCTCAACAAGGAGCGGGAAGCCCGCTTCCTGGCCGACAAGAACGAGCAGGCCGCCCTGCTGGCCAAGGCCAAGGCAGAACTGGCCGCCGAAACGGCCAAGGGTGAGCGGCTCAAGGCCACCTTCGATGCCAACGACAAGCAGCTGACCGAGCTGACCGAGACCCTGCGCCAGCGTGCCGGCAACATGGGCGAGATGTTCGGGGTACTGCGCCAGTTCGCCGGCGAGTTCAAGGGGATCTTCAACGCCTCTGCCCGCCGGGTCGAGCATCCGGAGCAGACCGCCCTGCTGACCCGCCTGGCCGAGAGCAAGGAGCTGCCCTCCAGCGATGACCTGACCGCCTTCTGGACCACCACCCTCAGCCGCATGGTCGACGGTGGCAAGGTGAGCCAGATCCCGGCCACCGTGGTCTATGGCGAAGGCAACCAGGCCGAGAAGACCGTGACCCAGATCGGCGAGTTCAACACCGTCTCCGAAGGCAAGTACCTGACCTTCGTGCCGGAGACCGGCAAGTTCGAACAGCTGCCCCGCCAGCCCGACAAGGGGGTGCTGGAGCCCATCGCCGACTTTGAACAGGGTGGCGGCGGCGTCAAGCCGATCTTCGTCGACCCGTCCCGCGGCGTGATCCTCTCCCTGCTGGTACAGTCGCCGACCCTGAAAGAGCGGATCGACCAGGGTGGTGAAGTGGGCTACGTCATCATGGTGCTCGGCGTGCTCGGCACCCTGCTGGCGCTGTTCTGCGGCGCTCGCCTCTCCCTCATCGGCGGCTCCATGCGCAAGCAGCTCAAATCCGATCAGATCATCAAGGGCAACCCCATCGGCGAGATGCTGGGGGCCTACCAGAGCCATCGTGGCGACAACATCGAGGATCTGGAGTCCAAGCTCGACGAGATCATCCTGCGCAACGTGCCCAAGTTCGAGAAGGGCATCAGCATCATCAAGCTGATCGCCTCGGTCGCGCCGCTGCTGGGTCTGCTGGGTACCGTGGTCGGCATGATCGCCACCTTCCAGGCCATCACCCTGTTCGGTACCGGCGATCCCAAGCTGATGGCAGGCGGTATCTCCGAAGCCCTGGTCACCACCATGCAGGGTCTGGTGGTCGCCGTGCCCATGCTGTTCCTCTACACCATCGTACAGACCCAGAGCCGTCGTCTGATCCAGGTGCTGGAAGAGCAGAGCGCCGGTTTCGTCGCCCGCTACCAGGAACGTCTGCACGCCTCCAAAGCCGCAGCGTAAGGAGTCACCCATGTGGTTCTGGTTGATTGAAGAAGTCGAGTCGGTCCGCCGGTTTCTGGGATTGGGGGGCGACGTACTGGTCGCCCTGTTCTTCCTGACCCTGATGATGTGGGCCCTGCTGCTGGAGCGCTGGTTCTACTTCATGGCGGTCTACCCCAAGCAGGTGAAGCAGACCAAGGCCGCCTGGCTGGCCCGCAGCGATCACCTCTCCTGGTCCGCCAAGCAGATCCGGCGCGAGCTGGTCTCCCGGGTGGCCATGGCGGTGGACAAGGGGATGCCGGTCATCAAGGTGCTGATCGCCCTCTGCCCGCTGATGGGGCTGCTCGGGACCGTGGTCGGCATGGTGCAGGTGTTCGACACCCTGGCCATCACCGGCACCGGCTCACCGCGGGCGATGGCCTCGGGGATCTCCAAGGCGACGGTACCGACCATGGCAGGCATGATTGCCGCCCTTTCCGGCCTGTTTTTTGTCAACCAGCTCGATCACAAGGCCAAGCTGGCGGTCGAGAAGCTGGAAGACAACCTGAAACACGGTTGATGCAGGATGCACTCCCCCGCCGGGCCCGGCTCTGGCGGGGGCACAGAACAAGCAAGGAGTTTTTGCCATGAGAAAACGTCACAGCGACAGCAGTGCTGATGAGGCGGCCATCGATTTGACCCCCATGCTGGACATAGTGTTCATCATGCTGATCTTCTTCATCGTCACCACCTCGTTCGTCAAGGAGTCCGGCGTGGAGATCAACCGCCCGAGCGCCAGCACGGCCGAGACGGTGAAGAAGGGGAACATCATGGTCGCGGTCCGTGAAAACGGCCAGGTCTGGGTCGACAAGCGCATCGTCGAAGTAGGCGCCGTGCGCGCCAACATCGAGCGGCTGCGGGCCGAAAACCCGGAGAGCGCCGTGGTGATCCAGGCCGATACCGAATCCCGTTCAGGTCTGGTGGTCCAGGTCATGGATCAGATCCGCATGGCCGGTGTCCAGAACATCTCCATCGCGGCGAGCAAGAGCAGCTGATGCCGGAGCGAGCACCATGAGATACCTGATATCGTTGGCGGTCTCCTGTGTGGTGGTGTTCTTCCTGTTTCTGGGAATGAACAAGCTCATCACACCGGATCATCGGGAGTTGGTGGAGAAGGAGGACGTCAGCATGACCGACTTCATCCGCATCAAGCCTCAGGAGACCCTGCAAGAGAGACAACGCGAGCTGCCCAAGCCGCCGCCCCCGAACCGGCCCCCTCCCCCTCCCGAGATGGAAGTGGCCAGCACGGATCGGCCGCAGATGGAGAGCTCGCCGATGGACATGCCCAAACTCGACATCCCGGTCAACATCGGTGGCGGCAACGCCCTCGGTGCCTACAGCACCGGTGGCGGTGGTGGCGGCATGGGCGGCAACAACGGCGCCATTCCGCTGGCGACCTTCGAGCCCATGATGCCCCGCAAGGCGGCTCTGGCCGGCCTTGCCTCCGGCAAGGTGCTGGTGGAGTTCACCGTCACCGAGCGCGGCACCGTCAGCAACGTGCGGATCGTCAAAGAGGATCCCCGCAGCTACGACCTCGGCAAGGCAGCACGCCAGACCATCGCCAAATGGACGTTCAAGCCGGCCATGGTGGATGGCAAGCCTCAGGCCACCCGCATGCAGCAAGAGATCGAGTTTGCGACCAACTAAGGAAGGTGGCGATGAAAAAGTTACATACCCTGATCCTCGCCCCGGTCGCCATGGCGGTGCTGCTCAGCACCGCCGGGTGGGCCGCCGAGCAGCCCGCCCTCTCTGACCGCGCCTACCGCGCGGTCAACAAGGCGCAGGCACTGATCACCGAGAAGAAATACGGCGAGGCCAATGCCAAGCTGCAGGAGGCGCTGTCCGGCGCCGGCGAGCGGGTCTACGACAAGGGGGTCATTCTGCAGACCCTGGGCTTCGTGGCGGCGCAGCAGGAGAAGTACGGTCAGGCGACCAAGTACTTCGCCGATGCCATCGCCACCGGCGGGCTGCCCCAGCCGGTGGCCCAGCAGGTGCGCTACAACCTGGCCCAGCTCTACATGGCTGAGGGGAACTTCAAGGCCTCCATCAGCACCATGAACCAGTGGTTCGCGAACCTCGGCAAGGACGAGAAGCCGACCCCGCACGCCTACATCACGCTGGCCAACGCCCATGTGCAGCTCAAGCAGTATCGGGAAGCCATACCGGCGGTGGACAACGCGATCAAGCTCTCCGCGGGCAAGGCACCGGAGTCCTGGTATCTGCTGAAGATGGCGGCCCACTACGAGCTGAAACAGTACAAGCCGGCCACCGAGGTGCTGACCGCGCTGGTCGACCGCTATCCGGAGAAGAAGAAGTACTGGACCCAGTTGTCGGCCATGCACATGCAGGCGGGCAACGATGGCAAGGCGCTGGCGGCGCTGGAGGGGGCCTACAACCTCGGCATGCTGACCGAGGCGGCCGAGTTGCAGCGTTTGGCCAACTACCTGGCCTTCGCCGGCATCCCCCACCGCGCCGCCCGCGTGATGGAAAAGGCGATGAAGGAAGGGACCATCGAGAGCAACGCGGCCAACTACAAGACACTGGCCAACTACTGGCACCAGGCCAAGGAGCTGGACCCGGCCATCGATACCCTGGCCAAGTCCTACAAGCTGGCCCCCAGCGCCGAGCTGCAGCTCAAGATGGCGCGCATGATGATCCAGAGCAAGCGCTACCAGGATCTGGTGGCATTCGCCGCCAAGCCCGCCGCCAATGCCAGCGGCGAGCAGCGGGCGGATCTGAAGTTCCTGACCGGGGTCGCCTATTTTGAGCAGCAAAAACCGAAGGAGGCGCTCTCCGCCTTCACTCAGGCTGCCCAGAACGGCAACGTCAGTGGCCGCGCTTCCCCTTGGATCAGCTTCTTGAAAGAGCAGCAGGGCGGCGCCGTCACCCAATAAGCAACCCAGGCGTGCCGGCCCGGTGGCATTTGTTCCCGGCATGGCACGCAATGACACCCGGCAGGACGGGCACCCTCCCAGCCCTGCCGATCAGCAACAAGGGGGTCACCCCGCAGATTGCCTTGGTGGCAATTGGCCGCTCCCCGGAGCGGTCTTTTTTATGCCTCTACCCTCTACCTTTGTCATCTCACCATAAAAAAATCCGGAGCCTGGGCTCCGGATTGGGTCATTGCCTTGCGAGAGGACAGGCTGAGTACCGGCCTGCCTCTGAAATGGTCATCAGTTCAGTAGCTGCATACCAGCTTCCAGCTGCCATCGCCCGCCTTGGGCTCGCTGCTGGTCCACCAGTTGGCCTGCCACACCGCCTTGTTGTTGGTCATCCGGTCACCGCCGTTGGCGTGATCCCCCTGCGGCCAGGTCGGATAGGCCTTGTAGGCGGCCGGGTTGACGTTCTGGCTGCTGCAGGTGGCGCCGCCCGGGTTCTCGCCGCCACCACTGCTGCCCAGCACCGCCTCCGGCAGGGTCGGGAACTCGGCCTTGAGGCCCGCAGTCTGGGTCCCACTGATGATGCGGATACCGCTTGGCACACCGGCGGCCGGCAGATAGTAGGTCATCGCCACTTCCACGTCGCTGCCCGGCGCCCACGCCTTCCAGGTCGGCAGCGTAAAGGCCGCCTTGTGGAAGTCCTTCTCGTTGGCGATGCCGTCGGAGTTCTGGTTGCCGCCGCTCTCCACCACTTTCAGCCCCATCCCGCTCTGGTCGGTGATGGTGTCGGAGGTGGAGGTGGGCACCAGGAACTCGATGCGAGTACCGCCCGGAATGGTCTGGGTCGAGTTGTTGGTGAGCTTCAGGGTCGGGTTGATCGGGTAGTTGGAATCCCCCTCCTTGAAGCCGGAGAGGCTCACCGCGATGTCGAGCTGGGCGGTTGGCGCCGCCAGATCGTTCTGCTTGGTGTCGTACTTGGCTGCCTTGGCGAACTTCTCGTAGGCGAGCGTGGTCAGCGTGCTGCCCATGCCGTACTCGTTCTTGGCCGGATCGAAGGCGTAGTCACCCGCCATCTCCCAGAACATGACCCCGCCCAGGCCCCGCTTGATGATGTAGTCGAGCTTGTGGCCCATGGACTCTTCATCTTCGGTGGAGAGGAACACCTTCTTCTCTTCGTTCCAGAGCCAGGGCGCCTGCGCCTTGTCATCGTAGTAACGCACGTACTTGCCCTGCATCACGTGAGCCGGGTTGTTGGGATCCAGACCCCAGGCCTGGCCGTAGCTCGGCATGGTGGTGATACCCAGGCTGGCGGCATTCTCCAGGTTCTTGGCATGCCACATGGGCACGGCGCCACCACCGATCTCCTTGCCGTTCTTGTCGAGATCATGCCAGATGTTGTCGATGCCGACCGCCCCGTTGCCGCACGGAATGGTGCTGCCACCGGTGCCCGGCTGACAATCGCTTTGGCTCGGCAGGGCTGCCTTGCCGGCCAGGCCGTGGGTGCCACCGCTGACCCCTTGCCAGCCGCGGGTGTAGTAAGGCACGCCCACGTTGATCTTGCCGGCCGCCAGGGCGCCACGGAAGTAGTGGGCAGACCAGGCCGCGTTGAGGTAGCCGATGCCGCCAAACTGGCTCTGGGTATAGACGCCCCAGTGGGCAAGTTCGGCATCCGCCTTGTTGTCGAACAGGGCGGCGTTGTGACCGACGAAGTTGTTCCAGGCGCCGTGGAAGTCGTAGGTCATCAGGTTGACGTAGTCGAGGTACTGGGTGACCTGGAAGTTCTCCATGCCGCGCAGCAGATAGGCCGAGGCCGGCGAGGCGATGGTCAGCATGTACTTGCGGCCATCCTCGCTGCCGGCGCTGTCGAGCTTGCTGCGCAGGGTCTGCATCAGCACCTTGTAGTTGGCAAACAGCTTGCCACGGCACTGGTTGGAGAGCGGGAAGTCATTGGGGTTGCCCGCATCCTTCATGGAGGTGGGGTATTCGTAGTCGACGTCGACCCCGTCAAAGCCGTACTGACGGATGAAGCTCACCGCCGAGTTGGCAAAGGCGTTGATGCCGTCGCTGTTGACCGAGCAGTCACCCTTGGTGGTGGCGGTATAGAAGCCGCGGGTATCGGCCCAGCCTCCCACCGAGATCAGGGTCTTCACGTCCGGATACTGCTTCTTGTACTTCGACAGCAGGTTGAAGTGGCCCTTGTAGGCAAACTCCGGATCCATCTCGGCACCCGGCACGCCGTCCCAGGTCATCTTGGTCGCCGAGTCGTCCACCTTGATGGTGTGGCTCTGCTCGTCCACCGCCGCGAAGGCATAGTTGATGTGGGTGATCTTGTCCCAGGGGATATCGCTCACCAGATAGGAGGGCAAGCCGTTCTTGCCGGTACGCCAGGAGGTGAAATAACCGATGACCCGACGGGCGTGATCATCCCCCATGCACTCGTAACCGTCCGGGCGGTAGATCTGGCGAATGTCGCAGGAGAGGTTGCCACCGGTGGGCGGCAGGGCTGCCTCTTCCACCTGTACGTCGACCTGGCTCGATTCGCCGCTCAGGTTCTCCTTGTCGGTCGCCACCAGCTTGAGGCCGGCCAGCCCCTTGCTCTGGGGCGTCCAGTTCACCTGCCAGGGGGCACTGGTGTCTTCACCCACCTTCTTGCCATCGACGAACAGCTCGACCCTGGCGACGTCGTTGTTGGCATCGGTGACGTTGCCGCTCACCGCCACGCTGCGACCCAGGGTCACCTTGGCGCCGCTGGCCGGACTGCTGATGCTCACCTTGGGCGCCTCCGGCGCCACCACGGCGGCGACGTTGAAGTTCGAATCCGCCTCGCTCAGCACCTTGCCATCTTTATCCAGTGCCCGTGCCTTGAGGGCATGGGCGCCGACACCGGCGGCACTCCAGCTGCCGTTCCAGGGCGAGGCGCTCGCCGTGGCGACCAGCTTGCCGTCGATGAGGTATTCCACCCGAACCAGCGCCGTCACCGGGCCGCTCAGGGTCACCGCCAGCGCGACGCTGGCCCCCTCGTTGAAACTGGCGCCGGCAGCTGGCGAGCTGACGGCTACGCCGAGTGCCGGGGGCGGCACGTCCCCGCCATACAGCTTCCAGGCATCGGCCCAGACCACACCCACTCCAGGAGCGTAGTGATAGGGCGAGGCCCCGCACCAGCCGGAGTAGGGAAATTCTTTGCACTCATAGAGATTGCCGACGTTGCTGACGATGTCGCCGGCCTTGTAGGCAGTACCGGCCTGATAGGCGGGATAGGCGGGATAGGCAGCCTGTGCCCAGGCGGGCATGGCAGCCAAAGCCACCAGCATGGCAAGCCTGCTGGGCCTTAGGGTCTGTTGCATATTGTTATCTTCCTTGTTTTGTCTTGGCATTGGTCACCAAGGCAAAGAACAAGCGCAACCTGTGTGATGGGCGCAGACAACTGGCAATGGACCTGCCACAAACGTCACCCTCACCCTGGGAAGCCCCGCTATCTGGATCGCGCGATCTGAAGACCGGAGGCATTGCGTCCCGGCATCTCGACCGGTTTGCCCTTTACCTGGGTTCCGTGAGGAACAAGCCGAGTATAGGAATCAACCAGCCGAGCCTCAATCTTCATTCTCGAGGAAAAATATGTGGATGCCAGCCAGATCACATTTTCACTGATGTGACGAAATAACTCTTTTGTCATTAATTTCATACTGTTAGCCAAGTCAAAAAAACCGGCATTGCCCTCATTTGTATCCCCGTAATGTGCGTTGGCTCACTGGTATGACATGCCAGAAATGTGACAATGCGCGCCCTTGGCCGATGCGCCAAGGCTATGGAAACACTGGCAAAAAATAAAAAAGGAACAGTTATGAAAGGAACACGTACCCTGCTGTCGCTGGCCGTGGGGCTTGCGCTCGCCTCCCCGTCCGTCTATGCCGCCGGCTTCAGCTGCCCGGCCGACAGCGCCCTCACCCCGATCCCGGTCATTCAGGGCAGCGGCGACAAGAGCCCGCTCATTCCCGCCGACAAGTTCGAAAGCCCCCAGAGTGTCATGGTCAAGGCAGTGGTCTCTGGCCTCGGCGAGAGCCTCAACAAGGGGTTCTACCTGCTGGATGTGCAGGGCGACGGCAACCCCCAGACCTCGGACGGCATCTTCGTCTTCCTGAACGACAAGAACTTCGCCAGCAAGTACCCGGACATCAAGCCGGGTGCCGAAGTCTGCCTGGAGGCCAAGGTCGAAGAGTATTACAACCACACCCAGCTCAAGCCGGTGTTTGACAGCGGCACCCCGCGCCTGCAGGTCGTCGCCCAGGGCTCGGTCCCGGCCGCCATCCCGCTGCGGGTGCTGGAAAACGAAACCCTGGCCCGGGCGCTGGAGCGCCACGAAGGGATGCGGGTACGGCTCGACGCCGACAGCGCGCTCAAAATCAGCCGCAACTTCAGCTATGACTACGCCGCCCGGCGCAACAACCTGGTGCTCTCCCACCAGGCGCCGCTGATGAAACCGACCCAGCTGCACGACGCCGACAGCAAGGCCGCCAAGGCACTGGCCAAGGCCAACGCCGGCAACCGGGTGTTCCTCGAATCGGACTTCAAGGCCGCCGACAGCAAACTGCCCTGGCTGCCGGCCTGGGAGCCGGAGCAGGGTTACCTGCGCATCGGCGACGCCCCGGTCAATCTGGACGCCATGGTGGGCTACAGCTACAACGAGTACCGGCTGATCGTGCCGCAGGATCAGGTGATCACCGCCGGCGATCTGCTGCGCACCAGCGACAACGACCGCCAGAGCGCCCCGGCCCGTGCCGACGGCACCGATCTGCGCGTCGGCAGCTTCAACGTGCTCAACTACTTCACCAGCCACTCCAGCGTGGGCGGTGCCCTCAACGTGCTGTGCAAGGATCAGGCGGATGCAGACAGCGCCAAGGGCTGCAACCGGGGCGCCAAGAATCTGGAAGATTTCCAGAAGCAGCGCACCAAGATCGTCAACGCCATCACCGAGATGGATGCCGACCTGCTCGGCCTGATGGAGATGGAGAACAACGGCTTTGACAGCCACTCCGCCATCAGCGACCTGGTACAGGCCCTCAACGCCCAGCAGAAAGAGGCGGGCAAGCAGTACGCCTTCGTCACCCTGCCCAAGGCGCTGCTGCAGGGCGAGCACTACTTCGGTGGCGACGCCATCATGGTGGCCATGATCTACCGGCCGGCCAAGCTGGCACCGCAAGGGGACGCCAACGTCATCACCCTGCCGGTGCAGAAATACCTGGATGCCAAAGGGGTCGAGAAACAGGCCTCTCAGCGTGACTCCCTGGTGCAGACCTTCACCGTCGAGGGCAGCAAGGATCCGCTGACCCTGGTGGTCAACCACCTGAAATCCAAGGGTTCAGGCTGCCTCGAGAACCTGGACGGCAAGGAGCCGGCCGATCTGCAGGGCAAGTGCACCGAGTTCCGGGTCAGTGCCGCCAAGGTGCTGGGCGACGCGGTGAGCAAGCTGCCCGGCCAGGTGCTGCTGGTGGGCGACTTCAACTCCTACGCCCGGGAAGATGCGATCCGGGTGCTGACCGACTATGTGCCGACCGACGGTCAGCGCAAGATTGTCTCCGCCTCCCAGACCTTCCTCGGTGACCAGGTCTTTGAGCAGACCGGCAGCGAAGTGGCCAAGAGCTACGGTCTGGTGGACATGAACGTCAAGTTCAACAAGGAGAAAGCCATCTCCTACAGCTACGAGGCCGAGCTCGGCACCCTGGACTATGCCCTCGCCAACCCGGCGCTGGCCGGCAAGGTGATCGCCGTGGCCGACTGGCACATCAACTCGTTCGAGAGCAACCTGTTCGAGTACGGCCGGGACTTCACCGGCGACATGATCAAGTCGGACAACCCGTTCAGCGCCTCCGACCACGACCCCATCATCGTCGACCTCAAGCTGAAAGAGGAGAGCAACGGCGGTGGTGGTGCCATGGGCGCCCTGCTGCTGGCGCTGTTGCCGCTGGCCTGGCGTCGTCGCCACGGCTGATGCCCCATCACCATCAAACCAAAAGCCTGCAGCGATGCGGGCTTTTTTATGGGCCGGCCGGTACGCCCGGTGAACGGAGCGCAAAACAAAAAGGCCACCGCAGTGCGGTGGCCTTTTCTACTTTCGTTACGAAAGATGGTGGAGCTACGCGGGATCGAACCGCGGACCTCTTGCATGCCATGCAAGCGCTCTCCCAGCTGAGCTATAACCCCGATGTATGTGAGTGACGCTGAGTCACTCTGAATTTGGTGGAGCTACGCGGGATCGAACCGCGGACCTCTTGCATGCCATGCAAGCGCTCTCCCAGCTGAGCTATAACCCCAACTCACCTCGGCGCTACCAAAGTTATCTCCGGCAACGGAGGCGCATGATAGGCACCGACCGCTTTGCTGTCAACCCAAAAATAACGCCTATTCGCGCGTTTAGTCAAAATTCAAGCAGTTAGCCGATTTAACCGGCAATGACACAGCTATCTCGCTGTTTTATGTCACAAAACCGGCCTTTGGCCAAAAACAAAGGGCCCCCGTACGGGAGCCCTTTCTCAAGCACTGGCTAGCGCTTATTCGGCGGCCATGCGCGCTTCGATGTACGCCAGAGCGCGGTCGATACGAGCGAGTACCCGCTCCTTGCCCACCAGCGCCATCACGGCGTCGATACCTGGGGACTGACCCAGCCCGGTCACCGCTACGCGAAGCGGCATACCGACCTTGCCCATGCCCTGACCCAGCTCGGCGGCAGTGGCTTCAATCAGCTCGTGCAGCGCTTCGGTGGTCCAGCTATCCAGGGCAGCCAGCTTGGCCTTGGCCAGGGTCAGCGGCTCGGCAGCAACGCCGCGCAGGTGCTTCTTGGCAGCCGCTTCGTCGATGGCCTCAAAATCTTCGAACAGGTAGCGGCTCTGGGCGGCCATCTCGACCAGGGTGTTGCAGCGCTCGGCCAGCAGAGTCACAACCTCTGGCAGTGACGGGCCCTTGCTGGTGTCGATCTTCTGGTTTTCCATGTGCCATGCCAGATGCTTGGCCACATAGGCCGGATCCAGGCTGCGCATGTAGTGGTTGTTCAGCCACAGCAGCTTGTCAGTGTTGAAGGCAGAGGCAGACTTGGAGATGGCATCCAGGCTGAACAGCTTGATCATCTCGTCCAGGCTGAAGATCTCCTGATCGCCGTGGGACCAGCCCAGACGCACCAGATAGTTCAACAGCGCTTCCGGCAGGTAGCCGTCGTCACGGTACTGCATCACGGAGACTGCACCGTGGCGCTTGGAGAGCTTGGCACCGTCGTCACCCAGGATCATGGAGACGTGGGCAAACTCCGGCACCGGCGCGTTCAGCGCCTTGTAGATGTTGATCTGGCGCGGGGTGTTGTTGATGTGGTCTTCGCCACGCACCACGTGGGTGATCTCCATGTCCCAGTCATCGACCACCACGCAGAAGTTGTAGGTCGGCGCGCCGTCGGTACGGCGAATGATCAGATCGTCGAGCTCGGTGTTGGCGAACTCGATGCGGCCACGGACGTGGTCGTCGAACACCACGGAGCCTTCAGTCGGGTTGCGAAAGCGAATGACGTGCGGCGCATCCGCCGGGTGATCGTGGGCATGGTCGCGGCACTTGCCGTCATAGCGGGGCTTCTCGCCGTTGGCCATCTGGCCTTCGCGCAGCGCTTCCAGCCGCTCTTTGGAGCAGTAGCACTTGTAGGCACGGCCATCTGCCAGCATCTCGTCGATCAGACCGTTGTAGCGATCGAAGCGCTTGGTCTGGTAGTAGGGGCCCTCATCCCAGTTCAGCTCCAGCCATTCCATGCCCTCAATGATGGCGTCGATCGCCTCCTGAGTGGAACGTTCCAGGTCGGTATCCTCGATACGCAGCACGAACTCACCGCCCTGGTTCTTTGCAAACAACCAGGAATAGAGTGCGGTACGGGCACCGCCGACATGCAAAAAGCCGGTCGGGCTGGGAGCAAAACGGGTTTTGACTTTCATCTTTAAGCCTTGTGTAGAGGGCCTTGGGCCAATTCGTTAAAAAAACCGTCGCATTTTAGCACCGACAATGACGGATGGGAAAACCATGCAGCCGCAGCGGGCAAAAGTAGGGGGTTGCACAGGCGTCCCAGCCGCTTGCCGCCTGATATTTGAAGGGGATCGCAAAACAAAATCCCGGTTTCCGTTTTGCTATGACAAGTGTTGGAGAGCTGCCTCCTCCGGCCGATATCCAAATAACGCTCACCAACAAGGAAGAGACGATGCAGTTCCGTTCTATCCAGAATCGCATTCTGGTGATGGCCGGGATCGCCATGACCGCCGCCCTGGTCATCCTGATCCTGCTCAACCAGTACTCGGGTCAACAGACCCAGAAGCTGACCATCAGCTCCAGCCGCGCCGCCCTGCAGCAGGAGGCATGGCAGAAGGTCAGCGCCAACGCCCGTGCCGAGGCCGCCACCATCACCCAGTTGCTGCAAAAGGGGCTCTCCTATACCCAGCAGATGGCCAGCGCCCTCGCCCTGCAGCAGGAGGGCAAACTGCCGCTGGATCGCCTGCAGGCCACCGATCTGCTCAAGGCCCAGCTCGCCCTCGAACCTCAACTCTACGGCGCCTTCGCCGGCTTCGAACCCAACGGCTTCGACGGCCAGGATGCCAGCTTCGCCGGCCAGACGGCGCTGGGCAGTGACAGCAAGGGGCGCTTCGTACCCTACTTCTATCGCGACAAGGAGAGCATCGGCACCGACCTGCTGCTCTCCATTGAGAAGAGCGATCCAGATGAGTTCGGCAATCCGGCCAACGACTACTACGCCTGCCCGAAACGGGAGGGACGCTCCTGCCTCATCGACCCCTTCAAGGTGGACATCAACGGCCAGCAGGTGCTGGTGAGCACCATCACCACCCCCATCATGGTGGGCGGTCAGTTCAAGGGGATCGCCGCGCTCGATCTAGCGGTGGACTCCATCAGCCGTCAGGCCCAGTCCCTCAACAGCAACATCTATGACGGCAAGGGCGAAACCCTGATCGTCAGCGCCGCCGGCGTCATCACCGGCACCAGCGGCGATGCCAGCCTGCTCGGCAGCCGCGCCGACAAGCTGCTTGGCAACGGCTGGCAGCAGTACCTCAAACCCGAGGTTCAGCGCCAGGAGCTCGACGATGCGTTCCGGATCTCGGTGCCCATCGCGGTGCCGGGCATGAGCCGCAACTGGGCCATCATCGTCACCCTGCCCTACAAGGTGGTGCTGGCCGGGGCCGACCAGCTGGAAGCCCAGCTGAGCGACATGAACCGGGCCGCCATGACCCAGCAACTGGTGGGCGCCGTCGTCGTGCTGGTGCTGGCGCTGGCCACCATGCTGGTCATTGCCCGCAGCATCACCGGCCCCATCCGCCAGATGGTCAGCCTGGTGGATGACATCGCCGATGGCGAGGGGGATCTCACCAAGCGGCTCAATACCCAGTCCCGCGATGAATTGGGGGACTTGGCCAAGGGCATCAACCGCTTCATCGACAAGCTGCAGGTGCTGCTGGGGGATGTGCTCAAGACCGCCAGCGAGGTCAACCGTCACGCCGGCGACACCGATCGCATCGCCGGCCAGACCGACACCAACCTGCAGCACCACCAGGCGGAGATGGAGCAGATGCTGACCGCGGTGCAGGAGATGTCCTATGTCAGCCAGGAGGTGGCCACCCACGCCAACAACACCGCCGACTCGGCCAAGCAGGCCCAGGGGGCGGCGGATCAGGGCAAGGTACGCTTCCAGCAGGTGATCCAGTCGATGCACAAGGTGGCGGCCGAGGCCGGCAAGGGTGCCGAGGTGGTCGAGGGACTGGCCCACGACAGCGAGCAGATCACCAGCATCCTCACCGTCATTCAGGGGATCGCCGATCAGACCAACCTGCTGGCGCTCAACGCCGCCATCGAGGCGGCCCGGGCCGGCGAGCAGGGCCGCGGCTTCGCGGTAGTGGCCGACGAGGTACGCAAACTGGCGGGCAACACCCAGCAGGCGGTGCAGAATACCCAGGAGCTGATCGAGAAGATCCGCCACAGCTCGGCCAACGCGGTCAACGCCATCAACCAGAGCCAGCAGCTGACCCATCAGGCGGTGGGCGAGGCGGATCTGGCGGAAGAGGCGCTCGGCAGCATCTATCAGGCCATCTCCACCATCAACGACATGACCTACCAGATCGCCTCCGCCGCCGAAGAGCAGAGCTCGGTTTCCGAGACCGTCTCCGGCAACCTGTCAAAAACCAACGCACTGGCCAACGACATCGCACTGGATGCGACCGAAACGGCCAAAGCCAGCCAGGCGTTGCGCCAGGCGGCCGAGCGTTTACAGCAATTACTGGGACAATTTCGTCTCAGCTGATAATTTTCCACCTCAGGACTCTCCCCCTCGGGGGCGAGTCCGTTTACCATAGGCACGAATTTGCCTGATGGCAGGCAATGTAGTGAGAGGTAAATGCCGTGCCCACCCCGGACCGTCGCCCCCGTGGCCACAACAGACGAGCCCAGCAGCGTCGCCAAGACGAATCACAAGGATCCCTGCTCCATCGTATCAATGCCGCCACCCTGCCCCTGCGTCAACGCATCGGCCAGGGCATGAGCGGACTTGGCCAACGCGGCCAGGAAGCCAAAACAGGCAAGTTCAAGCTGGCCAGCCCGCTGCCGCGCAAGCACACCATAGGGCTGCTGATCCTGATCCCGCTCTGGTTGCTGGTGCTGGCCTGGGAGCCGGCAGTCCCCGCGCCCAAAGCCGCGCCGTCCGGTTCGCTGGCGGTCCCCATCGCCGTACCGGCGCAGGCCCTCACCGTCGGCAATGGCGCCGCAGGCAGTGCACCGGCCGCTGCCAAACCGGTCGAAGAGAAGGTGGATGGCACCTGGCTGCAGCACGACGTGCAAGCCGGCGAGACTCTCTACTCTATCTTCCGCAAGTTCGAGCTGCCGGGCGCCGAGCTGAGCCGCCTGATCGCCATTGAAGGGCCTGATCGGCCGCTGACCCGCCTGCAATCGGGGCGGGCCGTGTTCATCCTGATCGATGACACCCGCCGCATCCAGCGGGTCGAGATCCGCTCCTACGGTCAGGCCATCTACCGCTACGACCGACAGGGTGAAGGATTCGCCCTCAAGGAATGAAACAACGGGAGGCCTGGTGCCTCCCGTTTTTTTGACCTGAGTCCATGAAATAAGCCGCTGAGTTCACAATATTTTTAGCTTGCTCAAAAAATGAAAAGTGCCAAATTGACAAGGGATCGCGCTCACGTACAATCGTTTGTGCTTTAGACAGGGATTGTTCTACATGCTACTGGGACAAATTGACGTGGTCAGTCATGCTTCAACCCCTGATTTCTAGGCAAATGCTGCCCAACAAGGCTTAGTTTCATTTTGTTATAGATAGGACTTACCACATGTCTGACATTCGCACCGGCCAAGTAAAATGGTTCAATGAGACCAAGGGTTTTGGCTTCATCGAGCAATCCCAGGGACCGGACGTTTTCGTTCACTTCTCCTCCATCCAGAGCGCCGGTTTCAAGACCCTGGCTGAAGGTCAAAAAGTCCAGTTCACTGTGACCCAGGGCAAAAAAGGCCCTCAGGCTGAGAACGTTACCCTGCTCTAAGCCACGCCAGTGAGCCTGTAGGAGGAGCCATCGGCCCTCCTATTTTTTTGCCCGCCGTTTCCCCCTCCCCGCCACGCCCATAAGTCTGCCCGCAGCAACAGCCCCCCTCCTCCCGACAATTATAAGCTTGCCTATAACCACAGCCCTCCCCAGCACCTGCGCACGAAGCGTCTACAGAAGATATGGGTCTACTCAGCTGAACGCCGGATACGACAAATCATCGCGGCGCGATGTGATCGACAATTCAAAGGGATGATGAGGACTTCGAAGAGATATTGGATTCGTGAGCTTGGGGGAGAGAGATTGAATTTGAAGAGAGATTGGAGCGGGAAACGAGACTCGAACTCGCGACCCCGACCTTGGCAAGGTCGTGCTCTACCAACTGAGCTATTCC